>JACDAP010000539.1 GCA_013695395.1 Solirubrobacterales bacterium | reverse complement strand
TCCCAGGCGCGAGCGAACGAGATGAAGCTCGTCCGGCCCCCGCAGCGGTGCGCGGCGAGCATCGGGCAGACGCCGCCGTCCCGGTCGGAGTAGGAGCCGACGATGATGTCGTTCTGGCCGATGCCCTCGAGCATCGCCTCGCGGGTGCGGGTCGGCAGGCGGTCGATGACCCGACGGAGGTCCTCGATGGTGGAATGGCTTCGTGGCATAGGGTGATGTCCGGCTCGGGTGCCGGCGCCTCCTGGCGGGCACCTTACGGCGTTCCCATCGCCTTGCCTAGCCAACTTCCTCCCTCTGAAAGGTCGCTTGCAGATGAAGCTCGGAGTCCACCTCGGTTACTGGGGCCTCGGCCTTACCTCGCAGGATCAGCTCGACGTCGTGCTGGAGGCCGAGAAGCTCGGCTACGACTCGGTCTGGACCGCGGAGGCCTACGGCTCGGACGCGGCCACGATCCTCGGTTGGCTTGCCGGGCAGACCACCACGATCCGGCTCGGCTCGGCGATCTTCCAGATCCCCGGCCGCTCGGCGGGCATGACCGCGATGACCGCCGCGACGCTCGACCAGCTCTCCGAGGGACGCTTCATCCTCGGCATCGGCTCGAGCGGCCCGCAGGTCTCCGAAGGCTGGCACGGCGTCCGCTTCGCCAAGCAGCTGCAGCGCACCCGCGAGTACGTCGCGGTGCTTCGGATGGCGCTGGCGCGTGAGCGCGTCGAGTTCAAGGGCGACACGCTCGAGCTCCCGCTGCCGGACGGACCGGGCAAAGCGCTCAAGCTCACCATCGGGACCGTCCAGGAGCGGGTGCCGATCTTCATCGCCGCCATCGGGCCGAAGAACACCCAGCTGGCCGCTGAGATCGCCGACGGCGTCATCCCCACCCTCTTCTCCCCCGAGCACGTGAGCGTCATCCGCGACGAGCTTCAGACCGGTGTCGACCGGGCGGAGGGCAAGTCGGTCGAGGACGTGGAGATCGCGCCGCAGGTGCAGGTCTACATCTCCGACGACCGGGAGAAGGCCCGCAACCTGATGCGCCCGTTCCTCGGCCTCTACATCGGCGGCATGGGCTCCCGCGACAAGAACTTCTACAACCAGCTGGTGCAGCGCTACGGCTACGAGGCAGCGGCCAAGGAAGTCCAGGACCTCTACCTCGACGGCAAGAAGGACGAGGCCGCCGCCGCGGTCCCGGACGAGCTCATCGACGCGATCTCCCTGTGCGGGCCGAAGGAGCACGTCCGCGAGCGGATTGCGGCCTACCGCGAGGCGGGCGTCGGCACCCTCGGGGTGACGCCCATCGCCTTCACACGAGACGAGCGCCTGGAGCAGCTGCGGCTGGTCGCCGAGCTCGCCGGGTGAGCACCGGATGAGGGTCCTGGTCGGGGCGTTCGGCGACCCCGGCCACACCTTTCCCGCGATCGCGCTGGCGAAGGCGCTGCGCGAGCGCGGGCACGAGGTGTGCTTGCAAAGCTGGGCGCGGTGGCGGCCGGAGGTCGAGGCCGAGGGCATCGAGTTCGCCGAAGCTCCCGAATACCACGTCTTCCCGACCCGGGAGCGGCCGCTCAAGCCCTACGAGGCGGTCGTCCGGGCGACGGCGGATACGCGGCCGCTCGTTCGTGCGTTCGCGCCGGACGTGGTCGTCGCGGACATCCTCACGTTGGCTCCGGCGCTCGCAGCCGAGCTGGAAGGCGTGCGCAGCGTGACGCTCATCCCCCACGTCGACCCGCGGCCGGCGCCGGGCTTCGCGCCCTATTCGGTCGGTGCGCGCCTGCCGCGGACGGCCCTCGGCCGCCGGATGTGGGGGCCGACGAACCGCCTCATGGAGAAGGGCCTCGCGTACGGACGCGAGGAGCTCAACGAGACGCGCGCGCGCCTCGGGCTGTTGCCGCTCGCCCACGTGCACGGGGGCATCTCCCGCGAGCTCTGTCTCGTCGGGACGTTCCCGCAGCTCGAATACCCGCGACCTGAAGCCTCGGCGCCGAACACCCACGTCGTCGGGCCCCTCCAGTGGGAGCCGCCGACCGAGCAGGTGGAGCTGCCGCCCGGCGACGCACCGCTCGTGCTCGTCGCCCCGTCGACCTCTCAGGACCCGCGGCATGCGCTTCTGCGAGCCGCGCTCGCGGGGCTGGCCGACGCACCGGTCCGGGTACTCGCGGCGACGAACCGCCGCCGACCGATTCCGGCCGTCGCCGTCCCGGCGAACGCGCGCCTCGTCGACTGGGTCTCCTACTCCCGCACGATGCCGCACTGTGACGTCGTGGTCTGCCACGGCGGCCACGGCACCGTGCTGCGCGCCCTTACCGCCGGTTCCGTGCCGGTGATCGCCCCCGCGGCCGGGGACATGAACGAGAACGCAGCACGCGTCGACTGGGCTGGCGTCGGGGTGCGCATCCCGCGGAGGCTGCTCGGGCCGCGGGCGATGCGGCTGGCGGTCGAACGGGCGCTGGGCGAAACCCCGCTGCGGGAACACGCGCGGGCCCTCGCTGAGTGGGCTGCGGCCAACCCGGCTGGTCCACGCGCCGCGGCGCTGCTCGAGGCCTACCACGCGCGCAGCTCGTCGTAGCCCAGCTCCGGGGGTGGGACTCGAACCCACAACCCTTCGATTAACAGTCGAATGCTCTGCCTGATTGAGCTACCCCGGATCGGCCGCTTCCACAACCTGCCGGTGGGAGCGCATAGAGCCTAGCTGACGAATTCCGCTTTCGACCTCGGCGTGACAGTTCGCGCAGAGCAGGACGCATTTTGCCGCCTCGTCACGGGCCCGGGCGATGGAACGACTTACGCCGCCGTGCGCGATGGAGAACGATTTCGTCTCGGGGTCGAGGTGGTGGAAGTGCAGTGCCGCGCTGCTCCTGGCGTAACCGCAGGCGACGCACGCACCGCCCGCTTCACGGAGAAGGATCTCCTTCACCCGCCTCCGACGGGCGACGACTGCGTCGCTCCGGCATCGCAGGCACCGGAATCCGCCCCCAGCCCGGGCGATGAGCTCAACGTCAGGTCCGTGGACGGGGCACGCGGCGCGCACCGACGATGCGCCCGTCGCCCGGGCCGCTTTCGTTTTGGCCAGCCGGGCCGAGCGCTCGGTCTGCAAGCCGTATCGCCGCAGCCAGTGGCGCACGGTCGGTGCGCTCACGCCCAGCTCGCTTGCCATGGCGACGATGGAGCATCCGCTCGTGACGAGCACCTCGAGCTGCTCTTTGCTCAGACCCCCACGCCATGAAGCTCGACCTCCCATGATACGAACACTAGTTCGCCCACCGGACGGAACTCCTCAGCCCAGCTCAGCCTCCATGAGCCGCTCCACGGCACGGTCGAGATCGCGTTTGAGAACGTCTCGTTCCCGCGCCAGCGTCGCGATGTCGCCGCCGCCCGCGGCTCGCAGCCCGGCGATGCGACGGTCCAGGCGGACGATGCGCAGCTTGATCGACTCCGCTTCGAGACCGGCCGCGCTGGCACTGAGCTGGCCGGCCCGATTGACGAGCTCCGCGACCAGAGCGCCGAGCTCGGGATCGTCGTCGAGACCCCGGGCCGGCGTGGTCAGGTGCTCGCGCAGGTGAGCGAGCGCCCGACGGTTGAGCGGGGTCGAGAGCTCCTGCTCGGGGTCGAGCTCGGCGAGGACCCGAGCGCCGGGCTCCGGCGCCCCGAGGCAGGCCGCCAGGAGCTGGCGCTCCTGCAGGTCGAGCGAGTCGGGCGCGCCGGCGCGGGAGCGCGGGGCCACGGGG
>JACDAP010000499.1 GCA_013695395.1 Solirubrobacterales bacterium | reverse complement strand
GGGGGGAGTACCGGCGGCGCGGCGCCGCGCCCGTGGCCCTACGCCGGCGTGATCGCTGCGGCGATGTCGAGCGTGGAGATCACGCCGACCGCGCGCTCGTCGTCGACGACGACGGCGCGGGTTCAGGACGGACCTGGGGGACTCCTTGGGGATCGGTGGCTCGGGCACGGCCGGAGCTAGCGCCACGCCCCTGCCCGCCGCAGTGGAGCTGCTCGGGCTCAGAACACCATCCTGGACAGATCCTCTAGGTGCGCAGCCCGACGCGGGCTAGGGTTTCGGCGATGTCGAGCTTCAGCTGAACTGAAGTGACCCGCAGACCGGCTGCCTCGCGGGCGCAGGGTAAGGTGGACGGTGCGCTGGCCGAACCAGGCCGGGCCACAACACGGAAGGGACCGCTCGATGTCTGACAGCCCCCCGGATGCAGGCGTACTCGGAGATCGTCTGAGGCTCGGCACTGGATTCAGCGAATCGGAGCGTCCTGGCATCATCGGCCGGCTGAGTGCCTTGGACAGACGGCTCGGTTCTTTCCGCGAGGACAGCCTCGACCTTGAGTTGAGCATCAAAGAGCGCGAAGGGGCCGACCAGCGCGTGACGCTCGAGTGCTGGATGGCCGGTCAATCGCGACTGGTGTCCACGTCGGCGACAAGCTCGCTGCAGGACGCTTTGACGGAGGTGCGAGACGACATGATTCGTCAGATCGAAGACGCGACCACGCGTCAAGAGCCGCGCAACAACCGCAGCCTGCGTCAGAAGCCGTGATGGCGATCCGCGACGCTGCAGGAGCTCGGCCGCCGGGGCCATGAGGTCTTTGTGCGCCCTCTCGTCGCAGTTGTCCGTGCTGCGAGAGGCGGGCTGGACGCCGCGCCCATCGACCCGGCCATCGAGTCGCTCGAGCATCACGACTGGAAAGCACGGTCTCCCTTCGCGGCCAACCGCCGCGTGCTCCGCGTGTACGCCGCGCGCGCTGAGCACGCGCGGCCTGAGCTGACGCGGCCCGGCTCAGCCGAGCTCTGCGGCGTCGGGCGGCACGTCGACTGCGAGCTCGAGCAGCGCCTCCAGCGGGACGTACTCGAGCGCCGCCTCGTGCGTGGCGGCGAGGACCACGAAGGCCGCAGCGCCGTCCTGGTGGGCGCGGGCCCAGTTCGGCGCGGTGACGCACCAGCGGTCGCCGGGGCGTAGGCCCGGGAAGCCGAACTGCGGCATCGGCGTGATGAGGTCGTTGCCAATCGCGCGCTGGTGGGCCAGGAACGCCTCGCTGAGGACGGCGCAGATGAGGTGGGTGCTGCGCCGCGCGGCGTCGGGGCGGCAGCAGCCGTCACGGTGAAAGCCGGTGATCGGGTCGGTGCCGCAGGGTTCCAGCTCGCCGCCGAGGACGTTGAGCTCGCTCACGCCTGACAGCATCGCACTCGCACGCGTCTCGCTCCGTTTTCGACGCCCCGCCGACAGCGGTCGGCGGGGCGATCTCGTGCTCAGGCGCGGGACTCCAGCGCGAGCAGCGCGTGCTTCGCCTCGGTGCCCCCGGCGTAGTTGCCGATCTGCCCGTCGCTGCGGACCACGCGGTGGCACGGGATCACGAGCGGGAGCGGGTTCGTCGCGCAGGCCGTGCCGACCGCCCGGACCGCGCCGGGGTTTCCGGCCGTCGCGGCGAGGGCCTTGTAGCTGGCGGTGGTGCCGTAGCCGATCTCCCTCAGGTGCTCGAGGACGCTGCGGCGGAACCCCGAGGCCAGGCGCAGGTCGAGCGGCAGGTCGAAGGCGGTGCGGCGCCGGGCGAAGTAGTCGTCGAGCTCGCGGGCGGCGAGGTCGAGGCGGGCGGGGGCGAGCAGAACCCGCGGGCTGATCCGGGCGGCGAGCTGCTCGAGGGCCGCGTCGTGATCCTGAACCGCGAAGGCGACCCGGACGAGACCCCGCTCGGTGGCGGCGAGCAGCAGCGTGCCGACGGGGCTGTCGAGCAGGCGGTAGGCGACGTCGAGCACGCCGTCTTGGTCGGCTTCCTCGGCCAACCGGGTCTGCAGGCGCGCCATCGTCTCGTGGTCGTCCCGGTGGGCGGCAGCGAACAGGTCTGTCGTGCTCATCGTGGGTCCGTTCGGTCGTCGGGGCCGGCGGGCAGGTAGGTGCGCCGGAGCGTCTTGATGCCGTCGGCGGCGGCTCGGCGGGCGGCCGCGGCGGTGCCGCCGAGGAGCACGGCGACCTCCTCGTAGGGGAGCCCGACGAGATGGTGGTAGGCGACGCTCTGGCGCTGCTTGTCGGGGAGCTCGCCCAGCGCCGACCAGAGGTCGGTGTGGCGCTCCGGGTCGTCCGCGCCGATCCGGTCCGGGAGCTTGTCGGTCGGGGTCGCCCGGCGGCCCGCCGCGCGCACCTGGTCGAGCGCCTTGCGGTGCGCGATCGTCACGAGCCACGCCTCGACGTTGCTGCCCGCCGGCAGGTCGGGGTAGGCGCGCAGCGCCGAGAGGAACGTCTCCGACCAGGCGTCCTCGGCGACGTCCGGGCCGACGACGGCGCGGCAGACGCGCAGCACCGTCGGTCCGTGCCGCCGGACCACCTGCTCGAAGGGCTCACGACCCGCGACCGCCATCGCTCAGGGGAGGGGCAGGGCGGTCTGCGCGCAGCCGGCCCCTTCGAGGTCGAGCAGCAGCCGCTTGGCGGAGAACGCGGTGCGGATGCCGGCGAAGTACCCCTCCAGCTGTACAGCCGCCGGGTCGAGGCCGACCGTGCTCCGCGGCCCGAGCAGGGAGTCGAGGACCGCATGCGTCCTGGATGTCGTCGAGATGCTCATGCCAGGGAGACGCCACCGCCCACCGTAATGTGAGCCGCTCGGCCCCGCGGCTCACCCGCGGCCCTGCTGCGCCTTCAGCCAGATCGTCGCCGCCTCGAGCCGGTTCGCCGCGCCGAGCTTGCGGAGGATCCGCTTGACGTGCGACTTCGCCGTCTCCTCGGTGATGATCAGGCGCGCGGCGATATGGGCGTTCGAGGCGCCTGCGCCGAGCAGGGCGAGGACCTCGCGCTCGCGCTTGGAGAGGGTGTCGGCGAGCGCCGACTCGTCGCTTTCGGGCAGGAGCGCCGCGGTCACCATCCGGGTGGCGCCCGTGCCGCTCGAGGCCTCGCTGCCGAGCTCGACCTCCGCGTCGAGGTACTCGGCGACGACGGCCTCGGTGCGGCGCAGCAGGTGGCGGAGCTCTCGGCCTTGGTCGCGGAGGCGGTCGACCAGCCGTGCGCGCTCGACCGCGTGACCGAAGCCCTCCGCGAACGCCCAGAGCGCGTCGCGGTCGAACTCGTCCACCCGGCGTGGCTTGAGGCGGTGGTCGGCGTGGAGGAATCCGATCACGCGGCCCTCGGGCATGATCGGCGCGGCCACGTAGGAGTGCGTGTCGTAGGCGGCGGCGAGGTCGGCGAAGACGCGCGGGTTGCCGACCGCCTGCTCGACGGCCATCGGGCGCCGGCGCCGGACCATCTCGGTCTCGAGCGCCTCGGTGACGAGCATGGCCGGGTGCTCGCGGCTGTAGCGCAGCAGCCGCTCGGCGGCGGCGGGGTCGCCCTCGACGTGGAAGGCCTCCGCGTAGAGCTCCTGCCCACGGACGCGGTAGAGCACGGCGCGGTCGAAGCCGCAGGCGACGCAGGCCGTGCGCGGCGCGGCCGCGATCATCGCCTCGGCGCTCGGGAGCTGGCGCAGCGTCGTCAGCTCGGCGTTCACACGCGTGAGGATCTGCAGCCGGTCGCGGAGGTGGCGGTCGGCCGCGCGCTCGCGTCGCTCCTGCAGCTGGAGGAGAGCGTCGATCGCTCCGCGGAGCTCGGGGTCGGCGTCCTCGACGAGCGGCGCCAAGCGCGCCTCCAACTCCGCGGCCTCGTCCTCCAGCGCCGCCCGTGCGGCGGTCGTGGCGGCCGCGGGCGGATCGTCCGGCCACGGGGGCAGGTCGTCGGCGAGCGGGTGCGGAGACGCGGCGTCCCCGCGGACTGCGGGCATGGCTCGTGACGCTACCTCAGGAGGTCGCCGCCGGGGTGCTGCCCGCGATCTCGGCGGCCAGCCACGCGGGCGGCTCGATCGCCGGCGCCCGGTCGCCCGGGGTG
>JACDAP010000498.1 GCA_013695395.1 Solirubrobacterales bacterium | reverse complement strand
GATGACCTCGGGCGCCAGGCGGCGAGCGCGGCGGCCGTCGCTGAGCGCCCCCGCGTAGTCGTGACGGGCCAGGCGCAGGATGCCCCGCTCGGTGTAGACGGCGGCGTTGCGCGGCTCGAGCTCGATCGCGCGAGCGATCGCCTCGTCCGCGCGCGTGTAGGCGCTCGGGTCCGCCGTCTGACGGAAGCTCTGCAGCAGCTCGGCCGCCAGCAGGACGAGCGGCTCAGCCTCCTGGGGCCGCTCGCGGATCGCCTGCTCGAGCACCTCGATCTTCGCCTGCACCCGCGGGGCGGCCGGCGCCGGCGTCCCGTCCGCGCCGGCCAGATCGCCCGAGCCGCGCCCGAGGACCCCCAGGAGCACGATCAGGGTGACGGCGAATGCCGCCACCCCGACGGCGACGAGCGTGCGGGCGGTGCTCAGGACGGAGCGTCCCCGGGCGTCGGCGGGTGCGTCGGCTCCTGTCGGTCCTCGGTCGGCGAGCCGCCGATCTCGTTCTTGAGCGACGGAACGTACGGGAAGTCGGGCAGGAAGTCCTGGTCGTTGCGGTCGACGCCGTCACCGAGCGGCAGCTTCTTGCCTCCCTGGTCCTCGGGGATCAGGAAGCCGCCCAGAACCCGCAGCTCGATGTCGACCACGTCGTCACCGAGGCGCCGCCCGTTCGGGAAGCCCGCGTTATCCCCACCGATGACGCCGAAGCGGTTCTCGGTCTCGGCCGGCGGGACGCCCATGTTGAGCTTCAGGGTATCGGCCGGGGTCGGGTTCGGGGAGATCTGGTTGAGGCCCGGAACCCCGGTGAAGAACGCCTGCACGATGTCGGTGCGGTCGGTCTCCTTGATGCCCAGGCCGAACAGCTGGTTGAACGCGCCGGCCAGGAAGGGGTTCAGAGCGAACTTGCCGAACTGCGCGCCGTCGCCCGAGGGCTCCTGGCGGTTGTACCGATCCTTCAAGGTCGTCGGGATGAACAGCTCGTTGACCAGCGGGTTGGCCAGGCGGCTGACCTGGACCCACTTGGCGTCGCGCACCGAGTCGCGGGTGCGGCGGTTGATCGTCTCGCTGCGCGCGCTGCGCTTCGAGCTGCGGTTGGTGATCTGGACGCGCTGGCGCTCGGTCGAGGCCCAGGCGCCGACGGTGGCGTTGGCGGCGTCGGGTCCGGCGACCGACCGGCGGTTGCGGGTGATCGCCTTCTCGGGCAGCTGCAGCACGATCGACTGCACGCCGTAGCCGGCGATCGTGTCGATCCCGCCGCCCTCGTTCCCGGTGCCCGCACCGGCCAGGTTGACCGAGTCGAACACGCGGTCGAGCGGGAGGAAGAACGCGTCGTCACGCTGGCCGGCGAAGACCCGGCCGCCGCCGCTCAGGCTCTTGATGGCCTGCGGCCAGAGCGACTCGTAGTTCGGCATCGTCTTGGGTCCGACGTTGCTCGGAGCCACCCGGAAGTTCTTGCCCAGGCTGCGAGCCGAGGTGCGCTTGCCCCGCGAGTTGAAGGTCTCTCGAATGAGCTCGTAGCGCTCCTTCTGGAACAGGTTCGGGCTGTCGAGGCTGTCGACCGTCGTCAATGAATGCAGGTAGTTCTTGTCGTTGAACTGGGTGCGGAAGTCGAAGCGGTAGCGCACGTCGGCTTTGCCGTCGCCGGTGTTGTCGAAGTTGATGTAGTAGCGCGCCCGGTCGTCGAAGCGGTAGAAGTTCGGGCCGCCGGCGGGATCCTCGAAGGGCACCCAGTTGGCCACCACCGCGACTTGGTCGGGGTTGGTCTTGGGGGTGAAGAACCAGACGTCGGTGTCGTCACCGAGCGGGTCGGCCGAGGTGAGCGGTGCCTCCCGGTGACTGGAGCCGGCGCTCAGGGTGACCGCGACGGCCACCGCCGCGAGCGAGGACGGCAGTGCAGCTGCCAGGACGGTCATTCGGCGCATGGAGAATCCTTGGACGGGGGCTGAAGCGGCTCGACGGTAAGCCATAGCGTGGACTTGGGACGATCGGATCACTTCCCAGGGTCCGGAGTGTTAAACCCGAGTTTTCCGGGATCTCGTCGATGGCCGCGGGGAGACGCCCCGCTTGCGGAGCCGATGCTAGATGTAGTACGTCCGGATTACTCCAGGCAGGCTCTCGCTGAAAGCCGCTGAGGTGTTGCAGGAGTCCCCACCTCCGGTGACGGCGAGCTCCAGGC
>JACDAP010000492.1 GCA_013695395.1 Solirubrobacterales bacterium | reverse complement strand
GCAGCAGGAACGCCACGACGGCCAGGAAGGTGGTGCGCACACGGCGAACCTACCTGCGCCGCTCAGGGCAGACGACGGCTCAACGCGGCGGGCGCTTGCGCCGCGGCTTGCGCGGCTCCTTCGGCGGGTTCTTCGGCGCGAACTTCGCCTTCTCCTCGTCGGTCATCTGCCGCACCGTGAGCGAGCCCGTCTCGATCTGCTCCTTGATCGTCTCGAGCTTCTCGTCGCGCTTGGCCTGCTCTCGCTGCGCTGGGGTGCTCATAGAGCAAACCTACCCTCGCCAGATAAATCTCACGCAAGGGCGCGTTCCTGCCCCAGGATCCGGCGCAGGATCGCGATCGACGAGGCGTACGTCGAGTCCATCCCGTAGTAGCTGAGGCCGCGCGCCCCGAGGGTACGCGCCTGCGTGTACGGCGTATCCGAGGCGTAGTGGATGATCCCGAAGTCGATCGGGAGCTTGGAGAAGTTCACCTGCTCGCCGACCGGATAGCGGTCGGGGTCGGTGAGCTCGTACACCGCGTTGCAGTACGGCCCCGCCTCCATCTCCACCACGGTGTAGGCCTCGCGGTAGTAGCGGTCCAGGTAGCCGCGGTTCTGCAGGAACGTCGACTTCACGGTCACCGCGCGCTGGTTGTCGAGGCCCGAGCCGAAGCGCAGGTAGGGCGTGATGTCCTCGATGCCGAACGCGTTGTCGAGCCAGTAGGTGGTCCGGGAGTGCTCGTCGTAGATCGCGTTGGAGAGGAGCACGTCGCCGACGTCGGCGTTGAGCGTGGCCGCCTTGCCGAGGACGTAGACGCCCTTGAGGGCCTCGCGGTCCTCGCAGACCTCGCGCAGGATGTTGTAGGCGGAGATCCCGAGCGGGTAGTCGACGTTGACGATCACCGCCTCCGAGGCGGCCAGGCGCGCGGTGTCGACCTTGCCGAGCCGGGCGTCGAAGCGGGCGGGGTCGAGGTCGGCGAGCGGGAGCACCTGCGCGGCGACCCGCAGTGCCGTCCGCGAGCTCAGGTGCGTGATCCCCGCGGCCTGCTCGGCGTCGCGCCCCGGGGTCGCGTTGCCGCCCGCCGCGTAGAAGTCCTTCTGGGCGAAGTAGAGGAAGTTCTCCCACGAGCCCTGCGAGCTGCCCGCGCGGAACGAGGCGAGCTCGGTGCGCAGATCCCCCGGGCCGTCGCGGTCGACCCAGGCGACGATCTCCTCCTCCTGCGCCTTCGCGTCGCCCGAGAGCAGGTTCACGAGCGAGTGCGTGTTCGAGGAGACGAAGTAGATGGGCGCCTCGTGGAGCCCCCGCTGGTTCAGGTACTCCCCGACCGGCGTCCACCAGTGGCGCGTCATCCGCGCGTAGCCGACCTGGCTGCCGCCGAGCATGCGCACGCGGAGCGAGAGGCCCCGCTCGGCCACCTGGCCGAGCCGCTGGGCGTAGGAGGTGCCCCAGACCTCCTGGAGGCGCGTCCAGTCGTCGGCGGCGCCCCCGAGCACGCGCGCGCACTCCTGGGCGCCGGGCAGCCCGTGGGCCCGCGGCCAGCCGACGCCGCGCAGCCGACGCCGCAGCTTGTTCCACTCGATCTGGTAGGCGACGAGGGTCGGGACGAGGTCGTCGAGGTCGGAGCCGCTGGCCAGCAGGACCGCCCAGGTGTCCCCGGGGCCCGCGAACCAGCGGCGCCGACGGGCGGCCGCCTCGACGGTCTCCCACTCGCGGAGCGGTCCGATCCCCGCGCGGTCGAAGTGCTCGGCCTCCTGGCCCATGACCACCACGCGCGCCTCCGCGATGCCCAGTGGCAGGCGCTGGGTGGCGTAGAGGAAGGCGCCGAGGTCGAGCTCGTCGGAGTCGGCCAGGGGGTGCAGCGAGCTCTGCATCGCCTTGTGGCCGGGCTCGAGGATCCGCAGCCGCGTCTCGCCGCTGGAGCGCAGGAGCGTCCCGTAGGTGCGCTGGTAGAGCTCGACCTCCTCGACGCCCGCGCGCGCATCGTCGGGGTTCGCGCCGGGTCGGGGGAGCTGCGCCATGCTCGCGAAGTCTCGCACGGCCATCCGGCTTGCGTTCGGCCTCCCGCGGGGAGAGCATGGGCCATGGACTACGAGAAGGCCCGGGCGGACTGGGAGTGGACCGTCCCCGCGCAGTACAACATCGCCGCCGACGTCTGCGACAAGCACCCGCGTGAGAAGCTCGCGATGGTCTGGGAGCGGTTCGACGGCGCCCGCCGCGACGTGCGGTGGGGTGAGCTGCAGGATCTCGCCAACCAGGCCGCGCACGTGCTTCGGGAGGCGGGCGTGGGGCGCGGCGACCGGGTGGCGGTGATCCTCCCGCCGACCCCGGAGACCGCGGCGATCTTCTTCGGGGCCTGGAAGCTCGGGGCGATCCTGCTGTCGATGAGTGTCCTCTACGGGGATGACGGGATCGGCTACCGCCTGGACGACTCGCAGCCGACGGTGCTCGTCACTGACGCCGCCAACGCTCCGAGGTTCACCGAGCGCTCCGAGCGGGTGCTGGTGCTCGACGACGACCTGCTGAGCGGAGCCTCCACCGACCACGTGATGGAGAAGACCTCCGCCGATGACCCGGCGCAGCTCTACTACACCAGCGGCACGACCGGGCAGGCCAAGGGGATCGTCCACGCGCACCGCTACCTGCTCGCGCACACCGAGTTCCTCTGGTGCCACGAGGTGCAGGACGGCGAGTACTTCCACGGCATGGGCGAGTGGGCCTGGGCCGCGGGCATCGCGCCGCTGCTCGGGCCCTGGCGGATGGGCGCGGTGCAGTGCGTGCTCCAGCGTGAGGCGGGATTCGACCCTCGCGGGCAGCTCGACTTCCTCTCCCGCCACCAGGTCACGAACGTCTTCACGACCCCGACGGCGATGCGCTCGATGATGTCGGTTCCCGACGCGGGGTCGACGTATCCCCAGCGGTTCCGGATCGTCTGCAGCGCCGGGGAGCCGCTCAACCCCGAGGCGATCCGCTGGTTCCGCGAGCAGTTCGGCGTCACCGTGCTCGACTACTACGGGATGACCGAGAGCTACCCGATGGTCGCCAACTACCCGGGGCTCGCGGTGCGCGAGGGCTCGATGGGCAAGCCGGTCCCCGGCTGGGACATGGCGATCCTCGACGAGGACTCGAGGCCCGTGAGCGGTCCGGGGGAGCGGGGCGAGATCGGCCTGCGCGCCCGCTCGAACCCGCATTACCCGCTCGGCTACTGGAACCGCCCGGAGGACACCGAGCGGGCGTTCGGCGGCGAGTGGTTCCGCACCGGCGACGCGGCGAGCGCCGACGCGGACGGCTACTACTGGTACGAGGGCCGCGCCGACGACCTGATCATCGCCGCGGGCTACCGGATCGGCCCGTTCGAGGTGGAGAGCGCCTGCCTGGAGCACGAGGCGGTCGCCGAGGCGGCTGCGGTGGCCTCCCCGGACGAGCGGCGCGGCCACGTGGTGAAGGCGTTCATCGTGCTCTCCTCCGGCTTCTCGCCGTCCGACGAGCTCTCGAAGGAGATCGGCGCGCACGTGCGCGGGAGGCTCTCCGCCTACGCCTACCCGCGCAAGATCGAGTTCGTCGACGATCTCCCGAAGACGCTGACCGGCAAGATCCGGCGCATCGAACTGCGCCAGGCCGAGGAGGAACGCGCACAGAAGTCCTGACGCGCTGCGCAGCCGTGTGCTGGAGGGGGGTGTGAGTCCCTGGTCTCCATATGGGAGACGACAGACTCACACCCCTCGAGGCGGCGATCATCGCGCGGGCCGAAGCGCAGCACGGACTCCTTCGCCGGAGCGACCTGAAGGAGCTCCAGCTGGGCCGGAACGCGCTGCACCATCGCCTCGGGAACGGACGGTTGCTCCAACTCCACCCCGGCGTGTACGCCCTCGGCCACCGGGCGATCACTCGGGAGGCGGAGTACCAGGCCGCGGCCTGGTGGTGCGGGGGCGGGACGGCGCTCGGGCTCCAGTCGGCCGCGGTCCGCAAGGGGTGGACGTTCGAGGATCCCGACCGGGTCGGGCCCGTCCACCTGGTCACGCTGCAGCAGCGGCCGAGCCGCCCCGGCGTGGGGGGG
>JACDAP010000482.1 GCA_013695395.1 Solirubrobacterales bacterium | reverse complement strand
CCTGCTGCCCGGGTGCGGCCACCTCAACCCGGAGGCGGGCTTCGGGGCGTGGCCGGCCATGCGCGACTGGGTCCTGGCCGGCGGCCGCGAGCCGGTCGCTCAGTAGGAGAACCAGGGCGCCGAGACGTACCGCTCTCCCGAGTCGGGCAGCACGCAGAGGATGCGCGCGCCGGCGTACTCGGGGCGCTTGGCCAGCTGGAGCGCACCCCAGAGCGCGGCGCCGCAGGAGATCCCGGCCAGGACCCCCTCGGTGCGCGCGGCCAGGCGCGCGGTCTCGATCGCCGCCTCGTCAGGGACCGCGATCACCTCGGTGAGCAGCTCCCGGTTGAGGACGGGCGGAACGAAGCCCGCGCCGATGCCCTGGATGCGGTGCGGCCCGGCGGCCTTCCCGGAGAGCACCGCGGAGGTCTCGGGCTCGCAGGCGATCACGCGCAGCTTCGGGTTCTTGTGCTGAAGGTACTCCCCCGCCCCGGTGATCGTGCCGCCGGTGCCCACGCCGCAGCAGAGCACGTCGACCTTGCCGTCGAGCTGCTCCCAGATCTCCGGACCGGTGTGCTCGCGGTGGGCCTGCGGGTTCGCCGGGTTCGAGAACTGGTCGGGTAGGAAGACGTCGTCGCGCTCCGCGAACTTTCGCGCAGCGCTGACCGCTTCGTTCATGCCGCCGAGCGACTCGACCACCTCGACCTTCGCGCCGTAGAGGCGGAGCAGCCCCTCGCGCTCACGGCTCATCCCCTGCGGGAGGGTGAGCACGAGCTCGTAGCCCTTGGCCGCGCAGACGAAGGCCAGCGCGATCCCGGTGTTCCCCGAGGTGGCCTCGACGATCGTCGTGCGGCCAGGCTCGATCCGCCCTTCCGCCTCGGCCGCCTGGATCATCGCGCGGCCGATGCGGTCCTTCACCGAGCCGCCGGGGTTGAAGGACTCGATCTTCGCGTAGAGCTCGACGGTCTCCGGCGCCATCCGTGACAGCCGCACGATCGGCGTCCGGCCCACCAACTCGGAAACGTCGATCGGGATTCGAGCCATTGGCTAGAGCCTACCGCCGACTGGTCTCCCTTCCCGACTTCACACCGATTCCCCCCCGGGGGCCGCTACCGGCAGGCGTGAGGGTGCACGCCGGGGGTCGTGTGCGTGACCCATCAGCCACCGGCCATGCGGACCGCGATTCGGTCGAAGAGCCAGGTCGGCAGCACGACCTGCGCCGCGGCGTTGAGCTTCGCCGTACGCCCCACGTACACCTGGGCGGGCGGGCGCCGGTCAAGCAACGCGCCGGCGATGACGCTCGCACATCGCTCAACCGAGATCGCACCGCGGGAGGTCTCCTCGGTGAGGCGCCGAAAGCCCGCCAGGCGCGCCCCGTAGACCGCGCGAAGCTCAGGGGCGAGCTCGTCGAGCTGGGCGTCGGAGGCGTCGAGCCCCTTCTGCCAGATCGGCGTGTCGATCGCGCCCGGCTCGACGAGCACCACCTTCACCCCGAGCGGGAGGAGCTCGCGCCGCAGGGAGGCCGACAGCGACCGGACCGCGCCCTTGGAGGCGACGTAGGGCGTCACGAACGGCGGCGCGACGACCGCCCCGATCGACCCCACGTTGACCACGCGGCCCCGCGCCGCGCGCAGCGACGGCAGAGCGATCCGGGTGACCTGCGTGAGCGCGACGACGTTCACCGCGAACTGGCGCTCCCACGCCGCTGCGTCGAGCTCTTCGAGCGCACCCGAGACGACGATGCCCGCGTTGTTGACGAGGCCGTCGAGGGCCGTGCCCCCGAGCCGCTCGGCCAGGGCGGCCAGGTGCTCGGCGTCGGTGACGTCCAGCACGATCGGCTCGATCCGCTCCCCGGTGGGTGCGTCCTCGGGCCGGCGGACGGCGGCGAGCACGGTGTGACCGCGTCGATCGAGCTCGACGGCGCTGGCGCGGCCGATGCCGGTGGAGCTGCCGGTGATGAGGAAGAGACCCATGTCCGGAGCCTACGGACGGGCGGGCGGCGTACCGTTCTCCCTGAATGACGACGTCGCGCCGCCTCACCCCGCTGCTCACCGCGTGCCTCGTGGCCGCCGGCACCGCGGGGTGCGGCAGCGAGGATCCCGCGGGCTCCCCGGCCTCCCCGGTCCGGGACGTGGTCCAGGCCGCGCGGGACAGCGTCGTGCGCATCGACGAGGCGGTCGACACCTGGGCCACGATCCGCGAGTACTCGGGCCACGCGTCGCTCCACTCCCGGATCATCCGCGACGCGGTCACCGACTGAGCCTGAGCGCGGATCCCCCGCGCTCAGGGCGCGATGCCCGCGGCGCGCTGCGGCGGCCGATGAGCGGCGACGCGACCGCCTCGACCGGGCGCGCGGGCTAGGGCGCGGACACCAGCCGGTAGCCTCGTGCTGTGACCGTCTCGCCCGATCGACCGGCCGTCGCCGTCGACGACCTCCACGCCGCCGAGGAGGCGGTACGCGAGCAGGGGCTGCGGCTGACTTCGGCGCGGCGGCTCGTGCTCCAGGCGCTCTTCGCCGCCCGCGGGCCGGTCTCGGCCGAGGAGATCGCCAGCGGGCTGAACGGACGGCTGACGGCCTCAGATCTCACGTCGGTCTACCGCAACCTCGAGACCCTCGAGGGCGTCGGCATCGTGCGCCATTTCCACGCCGGGCACGGTCCGGGCCGTTACGTTTTGGAGGGCGACCGTGAGCGTGAGTACCTCGCCTGTGAGGTGTGCGGGCGGGTCGAGGCGGTCCCACCCGAGACCCTGGACCCCGCGCGGAAGGCGATCGCCTCCGCCACCGGGTATGCGGTCCGCTTCGCGCACTTCCCGATCGTCGGGCGCTGCGACGACTGCGCGGTTCACAGCGGCTGAGCCGACGGCCGGGGGCGCAGGTCCAGGCCGTCGAGACGGAAGCCGGCCGGCAGCTCGAGATCGTGGGCGCCGAGCAGCTCCGCGTCGGCCAGCAGCTCGTGGCACGGGCCGTCGGCGACCACCGCGCCGCCGGCGAGGATCACCGCGCGCTCGCACAGCTCGGCCGCCAGCGGCAGGTCGTGGGTGGTGACGAGCATCGTGCGCTCGACCCCCTCGAGGATCTCCAGCAGCTCCCGCCGGGCCCGCGGGTCGAGGTTGGCCGAGGGCTCGTCGAGGACCAGCAGCGCGGGCTCCATCGCCAGCACGGTGGCGATGGCCACACGCCGACGCTCGCCCATCGACAGCTGGTACGGGGCACGGGAGGCCACGTGGCCCATCCGCACCGCGGCCAGCGCTCCCGCCACCCGGGCCGTTACCGCTTCGCCGTCCAGGCCGAGATTCATCGGGCCGAAGGCCACGTCCTCCTCCACCGTGGGCATGAACAGCTGGTCGTCGGGATCCTGGAAGACGAGGCCCACGCGTGCGCGCAGGGCAGCGACGTTCTTCTTGGTGACCTCCAGACCGGCGACCTCGAGCTCTCCCTCCCCCTGCAGCAGTGCGTTGAGGTGGAGCATGAACGTCGTCTTGCCCGCCCCGTTCGGCCCGAGCAGGGCCACGCGCTCGCCGTGGCCGACGTGCAGGTCGATCCCGCGCAGCGCCTGGCCCCCGCCCGGGTAGCCGAAGCGCAGGCCACGGGCGTTGATCGCACAGCTCACGCGGTCGTCAGCCGCGCGGTGAGGACGATCAGCGCCACGCCGGCCACGAAGGCCACGTCGGTACCGACCAGGCGCAGCGGAACCCGCTGGGGCATGGTTCCGTTGTAGCCGCGGGCGAGCATCGCCAGGTAGACGCGCTCGCCGCGACCGTAGGTGCGCAGGAACATCGCCCCGGCCACCCGGCCCATCGCGCCGGCCTGCAGCGCGGTGCGCGGCCGGTAGCCGCGGGAGACGAGCGCCGAGCGCATCCGCGCGAGCTCCTCGACGATGACGAACAGGTAGCGGTACATGAAGGCGGCGATGAGCACGAGCAGCCGCGGGACACGCAGGGCCTCGAGGCCGCGGAGGACGGCGGGAAACGTGGTGGTGGCTCCGAGCAGCGCCGCGCTGGTGGTTCCGATGATCGCCTTGGCGGCCACGGCGGCGAAGATCTCGAGACCAGCCTGATGGACGCTCAGCATCCCGAACTCGAAGCGGGCACCGCCCGAGCGCACGAACGGGACGAGAACGCCGACGCCGAGCACGAGCAGCAGGACGACGCGCAGGCGCCGCCAGAGCGCACGCGGACCCACCCCGGCGGCAATCGCGTAGGCGACCAGCACGGCGGCGCAGGCCACGTAGGCCGGCCAGCGCTCAAGGGGCGCCGAGACCGCGACGAGCGTGACGGTGATCAGGCCGAGGATCTTCGCCCGCGGGTCGAGCCGGTGGACGCGGCTGTCGAGGTTGCCGGTCGGGCCGGTGAGCTCGAGCGCGTGGTTGCATAGCCCGCCCATGCACTCAGGCGGGGGCGACCGGGGCTCCGGGGGTCGAGCCGCCGCGGTCGGGGTGTCGGCGACGAATCACGTAGCCCAGACCGGTGGCGAGCGCGACCACCCCGAGCACGCCGACGAAGCCGGCCAGGCCGGTGGCCACGCGCTCGTTGTCGATCCCGGGGAAGGCGTAGCCGGGGACCGGCGAGCTGTCCTGGATCGCATGGAGGCGACCGCTGTCGGCGAAGCCCTTGTCGGTGGCGACCTTCTCGAGGCCGTCGGGCGAGCCGGAGGCGAACGGTGAGACGGCCATCGCCAGGCCGAAGGTGACGGCGAGCGCGAAGGCCAGGAACAGACGCGAGGACGTGCGCGTCATGAGAGCACCCCCTCGGCGCGGGCGGGGAGGGGGGCGGGCTCGCTGCCGGCCAGGGGGCCGACGTCGACGAGCGATATGAGGTCCGGCCGGACGGCGAGCACGGCGCTGACCGCCGTCACGGTGATGACCGCCTCGCCGATGCCGATCAGTGCGTGGACGCCGAGCATGGCGGGCAGCGTGGTGCTCAGCGGGATCGTCCCGGAGATCGCGAGCTCGGCGCTGGTGGCGGCGGCGCCGACCATCACCGCCAGCCATGACATGACCCCCACCGCGGCCAGGAGCGCGGTCCGGCTCTTGGGCAGCAGCGGCCAGGCCAGGCGGATCAGGTACCCGGCCAGCAGCGCGCCCAGGATCCCCATGTTCAGCACGTTGGCCCCGAGCGCGCTGATCCCGCCGTCGGCGAAGACGAAGGCCTGGGTGGCCAGGACGACGGCCATCACCAGACAAGCGATCCAGGGACCGAGCAGCACGGCGGCCAGGGTGGCGCCGAGCAGGTGGCCGCTGGTACCGCCGGCGACGGGGAAGTTGAGCATCTGCACCGCGAAGATGAAGGCCGCGAGCACGCCGAGCAGCGGAACGCGCGCTTCGTCGAGCTCTCGGTCGGCGACCCGCAGGCCGACGGCGACCGCGGCGACGGCCAGCAGCCCCGCGACGCCCGCCACTCCCCCGCTGAGGAAGCCGTCGGGGATGTGCAAGGCCAGGGGCAGATCGGGCACCGGCGGCTCCTTTGCTGAGTCATAGCCGCAGGTGCGACTGAGTCGCAACAATATCCGCGGCCCGGCGGGGAAGTCAAGGTCCCAGCGTGATCAGGCGAGCGTCGGTATGGCGCTGGCCGTCAGCGCCACGCCGACCGCCACGATGATCAGCGCGGAGATCGCAGGGACGGCGGCGACGAGCCGCGCGGTCCGTCCGGAGGGTCGCCATCGGGTGGTGATCCGGCGCGTCTGCACGACGATCAGGCCGAGGGCGGTCAGGGTTCCCGCCAGCCCGAGGCTGAAGACCACGATCAGCAGCAGGCCGAGCGCGATCTGCTGCTGAGCGACCGCGGCGAGCAGCACGACCAGC
>JACDAP010000481.1 GCA_013695395.1 Solirubrobacterales bacterium | reverse complement strand
GCTGGCGGACCACGCCGTAGTCGAGCTGCTGCTCGAGCACGCCGCCCCGACCGCGCAGCACGCGCATGCCGCGCTCCCGGGCCATGTCGCACGCGCGATCGATCAGGGTGGTCTTCCCGATGCCCGCCGGGCCCTCCACGACGATCAGGGAGCCCTCGCCCGAACAGGCACGGTCGAGCTCACCAGCGAGGACCTCGACCTCGCGGTCGCGTTCGAGCAGCTCGGACATGAGCGGCGCAGCCTCCCACACCGCAGGTACGCCGACAACTCCTGCGCCGGCGCCGCGGTCGCCCTCGGTCTCGGCCCGCTCAGCCTGGATCCACCGATCGTCGTCAGTGGATCCGTGCCGTGGATGCGCGGCGAGAATCGGTGGATCCGGGCTCAGCCTGCCCGGACCGCGAGCTCGGCCAGGAACGCCTCGAGCAGCTCCGCGAAGCGCGCGGGCTCCTCGAGCTGCGGGCAGTGGCCGCAGCCGGGCAGCAGGTCGTAGCTCAGGTGGGGGACCGCGGCGACGAGGTGGCGGGAGCCGCGGTGGGAGACCATCCGGTCCTTCTCGCCCCAGACCAGCCGCACCGGCACGGTGACCGCGGAGAGGTCGAACGGGTCGGCGAGCTCAGGCATCAGCGTGCGGCCCGTGGCGAGCGCCCGGCGCACGTCGCGCTGCGTATGGAGGTGGGAGACGAAGGCGCGGACGACCGTCGGCTCGATCGCGCGTGGACGCGCGAACGCAAGCTGCCGGTAGGCCTGGCCGACGATCGCCCGCACGAGTCGCTCCGTCAGCGGCGCGGCGAGCAGCGTGCGCACGAGCGCATCGCCCTCGATCGCCCGGAACCAGACCGGGTGGTCGAAGCCCGCCGGGGCGACCGGCATGACGCCCGCGAGCGGGAGGTCGGTGCGCTGGGCCGCCCGGATCGCGGCGCAGCCGCCGAGCGAGTTGCCGACCACGACCACCGCGCCGCCGCCCTGCTCGGCCAGCTGCTCGACCGCCGCCGCCACGACCGCGTCGTGCTGGGGGAGGACCGGCTCGCCCCGCACGAGCCGGTCCGCGGCGCCGAAGCCCGGCAGGTCGATCGCCAGCGCCGCCCGTCCTGAGGCCGCCAGGCTCGCGAGCGTCTTTCGCCAGGTGTCCGCGGAGTCCATGAAGCCGTGCACGAGCAGCACCGGCGGCCCGTCGCCGAGCAGCTCGAGTGCGCGGGTCTCCACGCCGGCGAGCCTCAGGCGGTGTTCGAAGAGCGGCTGGTGCACGTCAGCGCTCAGCCGCCGAGCGGGCATGCGGTGGCAGGGCCGGGTCCAGACATCGACGCCGACGGCGCGGAAGGTCGCGACGCAGACCGCGGTGAGCGCTGGCGTGAGCCCATGGGCGCGCACGCTAGCACCTGCTCGTCAGGAGTCATGACGGACGGTGCGGTGTCAGCTCACCCCCACTCCGGGCGACCGGATTCCATGGCCCGCCGCCCCAGACCGTCCGACCCGCTGCTTACCGTTGCTCACGTGCTCGTCGCCGACCTCACCGACGGTCAGGACCTCGACCAGGTCCTCCTGGTCTCCGCGCTCGAGCGGCGCACCCGGCGCGACGGTACCGAGTACCTGCGGCTCACCTTCACCGACCGCTCCGGCTCGCTCACCGCGATGGTGTGGGACGGCGTGGAGGAGGCGCGCGAGCTCTGCCTGCCCGGCCACCCCGTCCGGGTCCTCGGCCGGCACGACGTCCATCCCCGGTACGGCGCGCAGGTCACGATCCGGGCACTGCGCCCGGCCGCCGAAGGCAGCTACGAGCTCGGTGATCTGACCCCCGGACCGCCCCGCTCCGCGGAGCGCATGGAGCGCGAGCTGCGCGAGCTCCTCGAGACCGTTCAGGACCCGCACCTGCGGCACCTGCTCGACGCGGTCCTCGGCCCGGACACGGAGACCTGGGCCGCCTTCCGCGTTGCTCCGGCGGCCAAGCACTACCACCAGGCGTACGTGCACGGCCTGCTCGAGCACGCGCTCACCGTGGCCCAGGGGGTCTCGGCCATCTCGCAGACCTTCGGCGGCGTCGACCGTGACGTTTCGATCGCCGGCGCGCTGCTGCACGACATCGGCAAGCTCGACGAATACACGCGAGACGATCCGCTCCACATCGCGATGACCGACGTCGGGCGCCTCCAGGGCCACATCCCCCTCGGGTACTACCGCGTGCGCCGCCTGATCGAGGAGCTCCCCGGCTTTCCCGAGCAGACCGCTGCGGCGGTCCTGCACATCGTGCTCAGCCACCACGGCTGCCTCGAGTACGGCTCGCCGGTCCTCCCCCAGACCCGCGAGGCCACGCTCGTCCACTTCGTCGACAACCTCGGCGGCCGGCTCGGCTCGTTCGACCGCCTCGAGCGCGGCCTGCCCGAGGGGGAGCAGTGGTCACCGCATGACCGCGCGCTCGGCGGCGGCGCCTACTTCGGCTTCGCTCAAGCCCAGCCCGCCCTCCCGCCGCCCGTGCAGGTCCCCGGCGAGGAGCCGCAGATCACCGTCCGTCGGGCGGCGTGAGGCGCGGCGCCCGCTGAGCGTCGAGGATCGCGCGGAGCTCTCGGGCGCCGTCGGCGACGCGACGCGTGTACTCGCGGCGCTCCTCCACGCTCAGCTCCTCGCCGCGAGCCTCGAGCAGCTCGGCGAAGCCGGCCACGACGGTGAGCGGCGTCCTCAGGTCGTGGACGAGCGTGACGAGCCGCTGGTCCGCCCCGCCGCTCACCCCTCGTG
>JACDAP010000411.1 GCA_013695395.1 Solirubrobacterales bacterium | reverse complement strand
GCGCGAGGTCGTGCACGTCGGCGGCGGTCGCGTGGCCGCGGCCGCGCAGCAGCGCGAGCGCCTTGGCGCCCTGCACGAGCCCGATCGACGCGCGGGGCGAGGCGCCGAAGGCGATCAGCCCGGTCAGGTCGTCGAGATCGTGCGCCGCGGGGTGCCGCGTCGCGTCGGCGAGGTGGACCGCGTAGGTGGCGACCAGCCGGTCGACGTGTACCTCGGCGGCGGCGGCGCGGAAGCGCAGCAGGTCCTCGGGCCGGAGCACCTCACGGGCGCGGGCCTGCTCCCCCACCTCGCCGCGGGCCACCGCGATCTCGTCCTCGAGCGCCGGGTAGTCGACGACGAGCTTGAACAGGAAGCGGTCGACCTGGGCCTCGGGCAGCGCGTAGGTGCCCTCGGACTCGATCGGGTTCTGGGTGGCGAGCACGGTGAACGGCTCGGGCACCCGGTAGCTGGAGCCGCCGATCGTCACCTGGTGCTCCTGCATGACCTCGAGCAGCGCGCTCTGCACCTTCGCGGGCGCGCGGTTGATCTCGTCGGCGAGCAGTAGGTGGGCGAAGACGGGGCCGAGCTCGGTCCTGAACTCGCCGGTGGACGGCTGCCAGATCCGCGTCCCGACGAGGTCGGCGGGAACGAGGTCGGGGGTGAACTGCACACGCCCGAAGCTCCCGCCGACCACGTCGGCCAGGGTCCGGACGGTCAGCGTCTTGGCGAGCCCCGGCACGCCCTCGAGCAGGACGTGACCGCCGCAGAGCATCGCGATGAGGACGCGCTCGAGCATCGCGTCCTGGCCGACGACGACGCGCTTGCACTCCCAGAGCGTGCCCTGGAGGGCGCGCCGTGCCTCGGCGGCGACGTCAGGGACGGCCTCCGCCTCTACCGGCGGGACGAGGTGGGCGGGGTCACGGGAGAACGGATCCATGGCGCCGAAGCTACGGAGCCCCCTGTCACCTCCACGTAACCGTCCCTCCCGCGGCAGGCCTCGCCTCCTCTCCGTCCACTCAAGGGGCGTCCGCGCGGCGGGAGCGCCCGCGACCTCACCCCGCGGTGGGAAGCAGCACCGTCGCGTCGAGACCGCCGGCGGGCCTCGCCGTGAGCGTGAGCCTCCCCCCGTGCGCCTCGGCGACGGCGCGGACGATCGACAGCCCGAGCCCGGCCCCGCCGGAGCGCCGCCGCCCGAGCCGCTCGAACGGCTCGGCCATCCGCTCCACCCCCGCAGGGTCGAGCACCGCTCCGCCGTTGCGCACGCGCAGTCGCGCCCCTCCCGGATCGCCACCGACCTCCACGAGGACCGGCCCGCCGTCCCCGTGGCGGATCGCGTTCTCGACGAGGTTGCCGGCGAGCCGCTCGAGGAGCGCAGCGTCTCCGCGCAGCCGAACCCCGGCGAGCCGCGCCTCCACGCGGTCCCCACCGGCGGAGGCCTGGGCCGCCGCGACGGCCCGCCCGGCGACCACGCCGAGGTCGACCGGCTCGCGCCCGAGCCGCTCGGGCCGGACGGCGCCGACGGCGGCCAGCGTGAGGAGCCCCTCGAGCAGCTCCTCGGTCCGCTCCGTGGTCTCGACCGCTTCGCGTGCCACTGCGCGGAGGTCCTCGACGCTCGCGTCCGGGTCGTCGAGCACGACCTCGGCGCCGGTGCGGATCACGGTCAGCGGCGTGCGCAGCTCGTGCGAGGCGTTGGCGACGAAGCGCTGCTGCGCGGCGACCGACCCCGCCACCCGGTCGAGCATCGCGTCGAAGGCGACGGCCAGCTCGCGCACCTCGTCGTCGGGCCCGTCGCCGAGCCCCGTCCGCTCCTCCAGCCGTGCGTCGGTGATCCGCCCCGCCGTCGCCGCGATCCGCCGCAGCGGACGCAGCGCGCTGCCCGCGGCAGCCCAACCGAGACCGAGCGCGAGCAGCGTCGCCCCACCGAGCGCCAGCAGGAACTGCCCGCCGAGCCGCCCGGCGACCTCGCCCGCGTAGGGGGCGGGAACCGTCCGGGCGAGCTGCCCCTCGAGCAGCAGCCAGCTCGCGCCGAGCACGAGCGACATGACGCCGACGAGCAGCGCCACGTAGGTCAGCGTGAGCCGCGCTCGGATCGTCATATCCGGTAGCCCACGCCGGGAACGGTCTCGACGACCCCCGGCTCTCCCAGCTTGCGCCGCAGCTTCATGATCGTCATCCGCGCGCTGTTGGTGAACGGGTCGACGTTCGCGTCCCAGACCCGCTCGAGCAGCTCCTCGAGCGAGACGACGGCGCCGTCGGCGGCCATGAGCGCCTCGAGAACGCCGAACTCCTTGGGGGAGAGCGAGAGCTCCCTCCCGCCGCGAACCACGGTGCGCCGCCCCGAGTCGAGCTCCACGTCGCCGACCCGTAGGACGGCCGGCCGCGCCGCACCCGCCCGGCGCGCCAGGGCGTGGACGCGCGCGACGAGCTCGTCGAACCGGAACGGCTTGCCGAGGTAGTCGTCGGCGCCGAGCGCGAGGCCGGCGACGAGGTCGTCCGTGCTCCGCGCCGCCGTCAACATCAGGATCTTCGTCTCGGGTTGCTCGGCGTGCAGCGTCCGGCAGACCTCGTCGCCATGGACCGCAGGGAGGTCCCGATCGAGCACCACCACGTCGTAGGGGTGGACGCGGGCGTGGAAGAGCGCGTCGGCGCCGTCGGGCGCCACGTCGACGGCCGCGCCGTGGCGCCGCAGCCCCTTGGCGATCGCCGCGGCGACCCGCGGCTCGTCCTCGGCCAGCAGCACGCGCATCTCAGACCGCCGGCTGGGAGTGTGGATGTCGGTGCGTGCAGCGGCCTCGCGTGCCACGGCCCTCGAGCACGAGGACGACGCCGCCCCGGTCGTCAGCCAGCCGTACGATCCTGAGCTCGCGTGGAGTGCTCGGCACGAACCGCGCGGGCGTCACCGTCGTGGTGGGCCTGGCGTTCGCCGAGGCGAGCTCCCGGTCGACGGAGGCGATGCCACCGAGCGAGGCGCCGAGCAGCGCGACGCCACCGGCGACCGCACTGACGGCGCCGACCGGCGCAAGATGGGAGAGACGCATGCCATGGAGTGAACCGCTCCTTTGCCAAAGGGGCCTAAGAGCAACCTGAGCCCCAGCTGAGCGTCCCGTCCGAGCGCGTTCGCCTCAAATGACCCGCCCGAACCAGCGCAGCGACCCGGCGACCCCGCCGAGCAGCAGCAGGAGCGCCCCGCCCGCGGCCAGTCCCGCCAGCTCCCTCGGCCGCTCCTCGGTCGCCACGCGCGAGCCGAGCTCGCGGTAGACCTGCTCGAGCTCGGCTGCGTCGTCGATGGCGAAGCTCCGTCCGCCGGTCCGCTCGGAGATCTGCGCGAGCGTCGCCGGGTCCGGCGGGACCGCGCGCGAGCCGCTGCCGTCGCTCGAAGGGATGGTCCCCTGCGGGGTGCCAAGCGCCACCGTGTACACCGGGACCTCCGCCTTGGCGGCTTCGTCGGCGACAGCCAGCGCGTCGCGCCCACGCACGCTCTTGCCGTCGGAGAGCAGCACGACCGCCCCCGGGGCCTGTTCGGTGGAGCCCGGGACGCGCGCCTGGCGGAGGAGCCCGAGCGCCCGCTCGAGCGCGTTGCCGGTCGCCGTCGAACCGGCGGCGGTCACCGTCCCGAGCGCGGCCCGGACGGCGGCATGGTCCCGGGTCGGGCTCTGCAACACGCTCGCGTCCTGGTTGAAGGCGATCGCTCCAACGCGCACGTCGGCCGGAACGGCATCAACGAAGCTCTGTGCCGCTCGCCGTGCCGCGACCAGCCGGGACGGCGCGACGTCGGTGGCCTGCATGGAGCCGGACCGGTCGGTGGCGACGATCACGCTCGCCTGCTCGACGGGCAC
>JACDAP010000393.1 GCA_013695395.1 Solirubrobacterales bacterium | reverse complement strand
GTGGAGGGGCCCGAGGCCGCTCGCCTTCTCGCCGGCCTCCCGGACCCGGGCTCGGTGGCGACGACCTGCCTCTGGTACGACGCGCCCGCCTCGCCGCAGCCGGGCGGTGCGCTCGCCCTGGACGGGCAGGGGTCCGGTCCGGTGAACAACCTGGCCGTCCTCTCCGACGTCGCGCCGACCTACGCCCCGGCCGGGCGGGCTCTGGTCAACGCGAGCATGTCCGGCCTGGCCGAGGAGGCCGACGACGTGCTCGACGCCACCGTCCGCGGGCAGCTGCGCGGCTGGTACGGGCCGCAGGTCGACCGCTGGCGACGGCTGCGGGTCGACCGCATCGAGCACGCCCAACCGGTGCAGCTCCCCGGGGTGCTCGAGCCGCCGCAGCGTCCGGTCCGGCGCGGCCCGGGACTGTGGGTCTGCGGCGACCATCGAGATACCGCCTCGCTCAACGGGGCGCTCGTCTCCGGCCGCCGGACCGCCGTCGAGGTCACGACGACGCTGCGTGAGCGCGCGGCCGCCGCGTGAGGCGTCGCGGAGCCGGGGGATCGACCGTGACCCTCATCTAGGCTGGCCGCTTGCGCACGCTCGTCATCTCCGACCTGCACCTCGGCTCGCGCCTGGAGCGCGACGTCCTGCGCCGGCCCGCCGCGCTCGAGCGCCTGTGCGCGGAGCTCGCGGACGTGGACCGGCTCGTCCTGCTGGGCGACACCGTCGAGATGCTCGAGGGACGGCCACGGGGCGCACTGGCCGACGCGGAGCCGGTGCTCCGCGCGATCGGTGCCGCCATGGGCGAGGACACCGAGGTGATCCTGCTGCCCGGCAACCACGACCACGCGCTCGTGCGCCCCTGGCTGCGGGAGCGCCGCAGCGCCGGCAAGTCGGTCGGCCTGGCCGATCGCGTGCCGCTGCGCTCGAACCCGGACCTGCAGGCGATGGCCCGCTGGCTCAAGCCCGCTCGGGTCCAGGTGCGCTACCCCGGCGTGCGGCTCGGGGAGGACATCTGGGCGCACCACGGCCACTACCTCGACCGGCATCTCGTCCGCCAGCCGCAGGTCCCCGCGCCCGCGATCCCGGAGGACTACGAGCGCGCGCTGGGGACCTCGATCGCCGCCCTCGGTGCCGTGATGGCTGCGGCGCTCCCGCCGATCATCGGCGAGCCGATCGACCGGCTCGCGGGCATCATCCGGCTCGCGGGGGTCGCGGCGCTGCCGATCGCCGACGCGCTCCCTGGCTCCGGCCTGCTTGCTCCGCTGAGCGCCGGCGTGCTCGGGTACCAGTTCCGCCGCGTCGGCCTGCCCGCGATGGCCTCGGTGAACGCCCGGCTCGGGGTCGCGGAGGCGAACGTCCTCTTCGGCCACCTGCACCGGTCGGGGCCCCGCTCGCGCGATGAGCCCGGCGAGTGGGAGGCGGACGGGCGCCGCCTGTGGAACAGCGGCTGCTGGGTCTACGAGCCGCTGCTGCTCGCCGGTGCCTCGCCGCCGCACCCGTACTGGCCGGGCGGGGCGCTCTTGATCGAGGACGACGTCATCACGCCGGTCGGGCTGCTCGACGACGTCGACCCGCGCGAGCTGCGGTAGCGCGTGCGGGTCGCGGTCGTCGGGGCGGGCCTCGCCGGGCTCGCGGCTGCGCGCGAGCTCGACGCCGCTGGGCACGAGGTCGTGATCTACGAGAAGTCCCGCGGCGCGGGCGGGCGGACCTCCACGCGGCAGAGCCCCCACGGCCGCTTCGACCACGGCGCGCCGTTCCTGCACGACACCCCGCTGCCCGAGCCGTTCCTGCGCGCGGGAATGCTGCTGGCGGCCGGTGACTGGTGCGGCGGGGACGACGCAGGTGCGGCGCTGCGGAGCGGGCGCGCCGCCGCGGCCTCGCTGCTCGCCGACGGCTGACCCGCCGTGCCCGCGCATCCGCCCGGAGAGCTGGCGCGTTCCCGGGGTTTGGGTCTGAGAGCGCGCATCTGGCGTCCGACAACCCACACGCCGAGGACAAGCGCGCCAAGCCCCCGCGCCGCGCGGCTCAGTTGACGGACGGGTCGTCCGGCATGCGGCCGAGCTGCGCGAACGCTCCGCCCTTGCGCTCGAGCGCCTCGCTCCACAGCTCATCGGGGTCCGGGGCGAAGATGTCGTCGATGTGCGCCTCCACGACGAGCCACGAGTCCTCCTCGAGCTCGGCGTCCAGCTGGCCCGCGCCCCAGCCCGAGTGCCCGGCGAAGACGCGGGCGCGGCGCAGCCCGTCGCTGAGCAGCTCGGGTGTGCCCTCGGCGGGAAGGAAGCCGACGTCGCCGAGCACGATCGCGGCCGAGGCGCGCGGATCGTTGAACTCGGCCAGCACCATCACCGCGGCGGGCTGGACCGGGCCGCCCTCGTAGACAAGATCCCCCGCGGCCACCACCTCGGCGAGCTCGTCGACCGAGCCCGCGACCTCCTGGTCGGAGGGCCGGTTGAGCACGAGGCCCATCGCGCCCTCGACGGTGTGCTCGGCGATGAGCACGACGCTCCGGGCGAAGTTCGGGTCCAGCAGCGCCGGGGAGGCGATCAGCAGCTTGCCGCGCAGCGAGCTCATGCCGCGCCATTGTGACAATGGGCTCAGCTCACCCCAGCAGCGCGTCGAGGATCCCCTGCGTCGAGCGCGGGTCGACCCCGTAGCGCTCCTGGAAGGCGTCGGCCGCGGCCGGGTCGGCGAGGGCGAGCACGTACTCCTCGCGGGTGGCCCCGATCTTGCAGGCCGACTTGTCGATCTGCTGGAGCGCGCGGTCCTGAAGGAACCCGGTGAGGCCCTCGCTGTCGGGGAGCGCGCGCTCCTCGCACGGGTCCTGGATCGCCACCTTCTCCGGTGCGACCCGTGCGCGCTCGACCGCGGTGAACGCGATCGCCGCCCCGCCGACGGCGATCGCCACGGCGGCCCAGCCCGGGCGCCGGGCGCCCGGCAGCAGCAGCAGGCCTCCGAGGATCGCCAGCGCGCCGGTGATCAGGAAGGCGGCCAGGAAGGACTCGCCGACGGCGGCCACGAGCGTGTCGTCGGCCCGGACCCCGAGCCGTTCGAGGACCGCCCGCTCCTCGGTCCCCGCGTCGTACCGGTCGGCCTGCGCGTCGAGCGCGTCCATGAGCCCGGCGCGGGGCTGCTCGGCCTCCACCCCGCTCAGCAGGTCGGGGGCCAGGGAGAGCTTGTCGGTGGGCGGCAGCTGGGCGTCGAGCACGAGCGCGACCCCTCGCTCGCGAGCGCGCTCGGTGGCCGCGTCGAGCCGGTCGGCGGTGATCGGGGCGAGCAGCACGAGCGCCACGGCGATCCCGGCGTGGCGCATGGTGAGCAGCCAGGCGGCGTCGGCGGCGTCACGCTCGGGCAACAGCTCGCCGCCGAGCGCGGGCAGCGCGAGCCCCATGCCGAGCCCGGCGACCACCTGGGGGGCGATCGTCCAGCCGAGGTTCGCGTCAGGCAGGAAGGCGAGCGCGATCGTGCCGCCGCCGACGAGCAGGCAGCCGGTCGCCGCGCGGATCCGCGCCGGGCCGCCGATCCGCGAGCCAGCCAGGGCAGCCAGCGGCAGCACGGTGACCGCCACCGCTGCGCGCAACGGCTCGACACCCCAGCCGGCGACGAGCAGGAGGACGAGCAGGAAGAGCACCGCGGTGAGCGCGGCCGAGACGAGCGCCAGGGCGATCCCGGCGATCCACGAGCGGCCCTCCGGCCTGGTGTCCGGCGCGGGCTTGGGCTCGGGGGCGCCGCCGGCGGCGATCACGGCCAGGCCGGCGAGCGGAACCTGAGCGAAGAAGATCGCCTGCCACGAGAAGAGCTGGGTGAGGGCACCGCCGAGCGCGGGGCCGATGGCGGCGGAGAGCACCGCGACCCCGAGCCAGAGCGAGCGCGCCGAGAGCCCGTCGTGGCCCTTGCCGGTGAGCAGCGCGAAGGCGGCGACCAGGCCGGCGGCCCCACCAACGGCCTGGACGCCGCGGAAGGTCAGCAGTGCCGGCAGCGAGCCCGCCAGGCCACAGGCCAGCGAGGCGCCCGCGAAGAGCGCGAAGCCACCGGCACCGACGCTCCGCGGCCCGAAGGTGCGCATCAGCCGCTCGGCCGGGATCAGCGTCGCGGCCAGGACGACGGTGTAGACCCCGATGACCGCGGCGACGCCCTCGACCGTGGTGGAGAAGTCCGCGAGCAGCTCTGGGAGCGCGAGCGTGACGATCGAGGAGTCGGCCAGCGCGAGTCCGGCGGCGAGGGCGAGCGCGATGCGGCGCGGCGTCATGCGTCCAGTCTGCCCGGTCCGTCAGGTGAGCGTGACCTCGACGCCGTCGAGCGAGTCGTCGAAGGCCAGGTGCCCCTGGGCCTTGAGCACGTCGGGCAGCGGCGACTCGTAGCTCCACGCCGCGTCCTGCACGCCGCCGACCGTCCAGTAGGTCGCCTCGCCCTTGTAGGGGCAGACGGTCCGCAGGTCGCTGCCTGCGCTCACCGCGCCCGGGCGCACGTCGGCCGGCGGCACGTAGGCGCGCACGGGCAGGCCGGTCTCGAAGACGAGGATCGGGCGGGGGCTGCGGGCGACCTCCTCGCCGCCGATCCGCACGACGACCTCGCGGGTGCTCGGGTGCGCGTCGACCCGGTGATACGGGTCCTTGAGGTGGCCGACGACGCGGTCCTCCTCGACGAACCAGGCGTCGACCTTGTCCTCGTAGAGGGAGGCGAAGCCCTTGAGGAACGGTGCGGCCTGCGTGGGCTCGGCGTAGCCCCAGAGACCGTCGACGATCTCCTTGCCGTCCGCGGCCACGGTCCAGTAGTTCGCATCGCCCTTGAACGGGCAGTGCGTGCTCGTCTCGGTGGGGGTGAGCGCGCTGGCCAGGTAGTCCTCGAGGGGCGCGTAGATCCGCGGGAGCATCTGGCTCTCGTGCAGCAGGTGCGCCCGGACGGTGTCGAGAACGACCGTTTCGCCCACCACCGCCCGCAGCCTCCGTGGATCGGGCTGGAAGACGATCCTGTGCTTCGGCGCGTCCTCGAGCGAGAAGTTGAGCTCCGCCGTCGAGCCGCGGGCGGCGAGGGGTCCGGTTCCGAGTGTGAGGGTCATCCCTGCTTGGTAGCAGGACGACCGAGACACCCAGTACGATTCGCAGCTGGACAGTGTCAACCGGCATGAGTGGCCCTGCGCCAGGCTTAGGAAACGGTTAGGTCATGCCGATGTAGATAACTAACGCGATGCCCGAACCTGCGAACCGCCCGCACGAGATCCGTGACCTTCGCCTCAGCGCGGGTCGGACGCTCCGGGTGCGCTCCTGGCCGGGCAACGGGCGCCCGCTGGTCCTGCTGCACGGTCTGCTGGACGATTCCGAGGGCTGGTCGCAGCTCGCACGGGACACGCATCGCCCGTCCGTCGCAATAGACCTCCCCGGCTTCGGCGGCTCCTCCGTCCCGACCCGGGCCCGGATCTCCGCCTACGCCGAAGCGGTCGTCGAGGGCCTCGAGCAGCTCGACCTCGGCCCGTTCACCCTGGTCGGTCACTCCCTCGGCGGGGCGGTCGCCGCCGCGGTCTCCGAGCGCTCCCCCGACGTCGGGGCGCTCACCCTGATGGCCCCCGCCGGCTTCGGACCGATCAAGCTCGCCGAGGTGATGATGCTCCCCGGCGTCCGGCAGGCCGCCGAGCTCGCGCTCCCCGTCGCCCTCGTGAACCCGCTCACGGTGACCGCCGCGTACACGACCTTCGTCGCCCACCACCGCCTTCCGAGCCGCGACCTGATGGGCCGGGTGATCCGCCGCTCGTTCCGCTCAGGCCCCGGGGTCTCGTTCGCCGTGCAGGCGATCGCCGCCGCCGGTCGCTCCAAGCGTGCCTTCGCCGAGCGCGAGCTCGACTTCCACGGCCCGGTCGCCGCGCTCTGGGGCGAGCACGACGCGCTCGTCCCGCCGGCACACGTCGAGGCGCTCCGCCGAGCGTTCCCGCAGGCGCACGCCGAGATCTGGGCCGGGATGGGGCACCATCCCCAGCGCGAGCGGCCGATGCAGCTG
>JACDAP010000390.1 GCA_013695395.1 Solirubrobacterales bacterium | reverse complement strand
GCTCCAGGCCGGCGCGCGGGTCGACGGCGGCCACCGGGTGTGGGCGCGCCTCCCGCTGGAGACGCGGTGACGAGGATCGCCACCCTCCGCGGCCCGGCGCTCGAGCGCACCGCGCTCCTCGCGGTGCTGCTCGGCTGCCTGGTCGAGGCGTTCACCTCGTTCGGGTGGCCCTCGGGGCTGACCTGGGCGGCCGTCGCCACGGGGATGGTCGTGCCGCTCGCGATGCGGCGCCGTGCCCCGCTGGCCGCCGTGCTGACCGCCTGCACCGCGGGCGTGATCGGCAGCTTCGTCGTCGCCGACATGCAGGACTTCTCGACGCCGTTCCTCGTGCTGCTGCTCTGCGCGATGGTCGCCGGCGGCATCGCCCGCACCCGCGACGCGGTCGCCGGCTACGCCGCGTGCTGCGTGCTGGTGGCCGCGGTGGCGGTCCACGCCGAGCGCGTGATCGTCGGCGACTTCCTCTTCCCGATGGGCTTCGCGCTGGGAACCTGGGCAGCGGCGCGCGCCATCCACCAGCGCACCCTCCTGGCCGCCGAGCTCCACGAGGCGACGCTGCGCGCCGAGGAGGAGCGCGCGACCGACGCGGCACACGCGGTCGCGGACGAGCGCCGGCGGATCGCACGCGAGATGCACGACCTCATCGGCCACTCCGTCTCGGTGATGGTCGTGCAAGCCGGCGGCGCCCGGCGCATCCTCGACCACGATCCGGCGCGTGCCATCGAGGCTGCCGCGCGCGTGGAGGAGACAGGCCGCGCCGCGCTCGTGGAGATGCGGCGGCTGCTCGGGATGCTCGGCCCCGACGACCCGGCGCAACTGGCGCCCCAGCCGTCGCTCGACGACCTTGACACACTCGTCGAGCGCGCACGCACCGCCGGGGTCGCGCTGGCCACGTCGATCGAGGGCGCGCCGCGCCCGTTGCCCGCAGGCGCCGAGCTCGCCGCCTACCGCGTCGTGCAGGAGGCGCTCACCAATGTCGTCAAGCATGGCCGCAGCGGCGACGCACGGCTGATCGTCCGCTGGGCCGACGACGCGCTCGAGCTGTGGGTGTCCGACGACGGGCGCGACGAGGACCACGCGATGGCGGGCCCGTCCCTCGGCGGCAGCGGGCACGGGCTCGTCGGCATGCAGGAGCGCGTGCGCGCGTACGGCGGCGAGGTCGTCGCGGGGCCGCGCGCCGGCGGCGGCTTCGAGGTCCGCGCACGCATCCCCTATGAGCAGAGCGCGGTGGCCGTCGGATGAGCGCTCCCCCGAGGCGGACGCGATGAGCATCCGGGTCCTGATCGCCGACGACCAGGCGCTCGTGCGCGCGGGCTTCCGCATGATCCTCGACGCCGAGCTCGACCTAGAGGTCGTCGGCGAGGCTGCCGACGGCAGGCAGGCGGTCGCGAGCGCCCGGGAGCTGCATCCCGACGTCGTGCTCATGGACATCCGCATGCCCGAGCTCGACGGCATCGAGGCGACACGGCAGCTCGTCGGCGAGAGCTCGCCGGACGACGCGACCACCCGCGTGCTGATGCTGACGACCTTCGACCTCAACGAGTACGTCTACGAGGCGCTGCGCGCGGGCGCGAGCGGATTCTTGCTCAAGGACGTCCCCGCCGAGCAGCTCGCCGCGGGCATCCGCGTGGTCGCGGGTGGCGAGTCGCTCCTGGCGCCGTCGATCACCCGTCGGTTGATCGAGGAGTTCGCCAACGCGCGGCCGGCCGAGCCGCCCACGCCGCCGCGCGCGTTCGAGGAGCTCACCGCGCGCGAGCTCGAGGTCTTCAAGCTGATCGCCCGCGGCCTATCCAACGCTGAGATCGCCGCCGAGCTCGTCGTCAGCGAAACGACCGTCAAGACCCACGTTGGCCGGATGCTGATGAAGCTCGGGCTCCGCGACCGCGTGCAGGCCGTCGTGCTGGCCTACGAGTCGGGCGTGGTCGGGCGTGGCCGAGCGCGGGGCGGCGTAGGCGGCGCCGCTGCGGCAGAGCTCGCTCCGGACGACCGCTGAGGATCCGCAGCCGACTCGGCGCGGGTCAGCTCCCGGCGTCGTCCGCCCCCCACGACGTGCTGGGGGCTGACCAACGGGGCACCGGCGGGTACCCGCGGGCGCGCCACGCTGGAAGCGCCGCGCCACCCAACTTCGCGCGCTCCTCCAGCGCAGCCCATCTCGCGCGGGCGCCGCTGGTAAGGAGCCGCAGCGTGGTCGGCGGTGCGGTGCGCACGTCGATGCTGACCCGGTGCTTCCCGCGGCTGCCGACCGGGTAGGGGGGCTGCTGCTGGTCGTGCTGGGTCTGGCGATGGCTGAGCGTCCGGACGTGCAGCTCGTGGGCGCCGGGGGTCGCGGTCCATTCCAGGCGCCACTGGCGCCACATCGTGCTGGCGAGCTCCGCGGAGAGCTCGGCTTCCTGCCAGGGCCCGTCGTCTACGCGGACCTCCACGGCGGTGACGCCGCGTCGGGGTGCCCAGGCCACGCCGGCGATCTCGGTCGGGCCGGCGACGATCGTCGAGCGGTTCCCGGGGACGTCGATCCGTGATCCGGGTGCGACGCTCGTGGGTCGGCGCGGCCAACCGCGCGTGTCCCAGTAGTCGCTGACCGCTGCCCAGCTGGTCAGCTCGAGCTCGGTGAGCCACTTGGTGTTGGCGTCGGCGCCCCAGATCCCCGGCACCAGCAGCCGGGCGGGATACCCATGGTCGACGGGAAGCGGCTCTCCGCCCATGCCGACCGCGATGATCGCCTGGCGGGAGGTGAGATCGTCGATCGGGACGCCGGCGGTGAAGCCGTCGACCGAGCGCGCGACGAGCTGCTCGGCGTCGCGCTGCACCCCCGCCCGTTCGAGCAGCGCGCCGACGGGCACGCCGAGCCACCGCGCCGAGCCGATGCGCGGCCCGCCGACGGGGTTGTGCACGCAGACGAGCGTCGCGTCGAGCTCGACCAGCCCCACCCCCACCAGGTCATCGAAGCTCAGCTCGAGCTCGCGGTCGACCATGCCGTGGACCCGGAGCGTCCAGGCCTCGAGGTCGACCACCGGCGGGGCGTAGGTCACGTCGGTGACGAAGAACCGATCCGGCGGGGTGAAGAGTGGCGTGAGCCCCTCCAC
>JACDAP010000386.1 GCA_013695395.1 Solirubrobacterales bacterium | reverse complement strand
GGGCGTGCCCGCGGGCGGGGAGATCCTCGTGGCCGAGGGCGACTTCACCTCCGTCGTGTTCCCCATGCTCGTGCAGGAGGCCCGTGGTGTCCGCGTCCGCGAGGTCCCGCTCGAGCGGATCCCCGAGGCGATCGACGGACGGACCTCGCTGGTCGCGGTCAGCGCCGTCCAGTCCTCCGATGGCCGTGTGCTCGACCTCGACGCGCTCACGACCGCGGCCGCCCACCACGGCGCCGAGGTCTTCCTCGACGTCACCCAGGCGGCGGGCTGGCTGCCGGTCGACGCGCGCCGCTTCGCCTACGTCTGCGGCGGCGCCTACAAGTGGTTGCTCTCCCCGCGCGGGACCGCGTTCATGGCCGTGCGACCGGAGGCCGCCGAGCGCCTGGCGCCGCACACGGCCGGGTGGTACGCCGCGTCCGAACCGTGGGGCACCTGCTACGGCGGCCCGCTCCGCCTGGCGCCCACCGCGAAGCGCTTCGACGTCTCCCCCTCGTGGATCTGCTGGGCGGGCACCGCGCCCGCGGTGGAGCTCGTGGCGAACCTCGGGGCGGAGGCGATCGGCGCCTACGACCTCGCGCTCGCCGCGCGGCTGCGCGAGGGCCTCGGGATGCCCCCGTCGAACAGCGCGATCGTCGTCGCCGAGCACCCCGACGCGGCGCAGCGGCTCGAGCGGGCGGGCGTCCACGCCTCCGTCCGGGCCGGCCGCGCCCGCCTCAGCTGCCACCTCCCGGCGACCGCCGCGGACGTCGACCGCGCGCTCGAGGCGCTGAACCACTGAACCGGCGGTCAGCCCTGTGCCGACGGTCTCGCTATTCGAGACGAAAGAGACAGGGTTGCGTTGACGAGCCAACACGCAGGCGCCTACGATCAATGGCATGAGCCGTGTCCGCATATCTGCCACCGTCGATGCCGACGAGCTCGAGCGAGCCCGCCGACTGACCGGAGCCCGCGACAGCCAGCTGCTCGACGAGGCGCTTGTGCTGCTCGTGCGTGAGCGCCTCGCCGCCCAGGAGCGCGAGGCGCTCACCGCCCAGCCCTACGACGCCGACCCCGACCTCGCCTGGCAAGCGCCGCCCGGCCCGGATCTCCCCTACGAGGGGGAGATCCCGGCCGCGGTGCTCGCGCTGGCGAAGGCGCGCCGCCGCCGCCGATGAACGACCTCGGGCACGGCCAGATCTGGTGGGCGGACCTCGAGAAGGTGCGGCCGGTCGTCGTGCTCACCCGGGCAAGCGTCGTACCGCTGCTCTCGCGGGTGCTCGCCGCACCGATCACGACGACCGTGCGAGGGCTGCCGACCGAGGTGCCGCTGGGTTCGGCTGAAGGGGTCCGGGAGGGCAGCGTGGCCAACCTCGACAACACGCAGCTGCTTCCCGTCGATCGCCTCCTTCACCCCGCCGGCCGGATCGACGCGGCCAGGTGGCCGGAGTTCTGCCGGGCGATGGCGCGAGTGATGGATTGCTGAGCGCCTGCACGCGACGCTGCGGGGTGCGGCGCTCCGCCCGGCGGCTGCCATGCTCACGGCGATGAGCGCTCCGGAGCCACCCGAGCCCACCCTGGGCGAGCTGCTCGACGAGCGCCTTCGCGAGCTGCACGAGCGTCACCGTCCGCTCGGCGCCGGGGCGAGCGCCCGCTACTACACGCCCGGCCGTGGCTACAGCGAGACGCCGTGGGGCGGCGAGGACGAGCTCTTCGCGATCTCCTTCGTCACCCCCGAGGGCGAGAAGCACTCCGTCGGCGACCACGAGCGCCTGTTCCCGCTCCAGTCCCTCTCGAAGGTCTTCACCTACGTGCTCGCCCTGCAGGACCTCGGGCGCGAGCGGGTCCTCGAGCGCGTCGGCGTCGCGCCCAGCGGCGAGGAGTTCAGCGCGATCGAGTTCGACGAGCGCCACCACCGCCCGCACAACCCGATGGTCAACGCCGGCGCGCTGGTCACCACCGAGCTCGTCCGCGGCACCGACCCGGCCGAGAAGCTCGACCGCATCCTCGAGGTGCTACGTGCCTGCGCGGGCAACCCGACGCTCGCCATCGACGAGGAGACCCTCTATCGGGAGGGCTCCGACAACGACCACAACCGGGCCGTCGCCTATCTCATGCGCAGCCAGCGGATGCTGCTCGGCGACGTCGAGGACGCCCTCTCGGTCTACCTCGGCGCGTGCTCGGTGATGGTCACCAGCGCCGACCTTGCGGTGATGGGCGCGACGCTCGCCCTCGGCGGCGTCAACCCGGTCACCGGCGAGCGGGTGCTCACGCGCGCGCGCACGCGCGACGTGCTGACCGTGATGTACACGTGCGGCATGTACGACTTCGCGGGCGAGTGGGCCTTCGACGTCGGCGTGCCCGCCAAGAGCTCGGTGAGCGGCGGGGTCCTCGCCGCGATCCCGGAGAAGATGGGCGTCGCGGTCTTCTCCCCGGGCCTCGACGAGTACGGCAACAGCGTCCGCGGCACCCGCGTCTGCCAGGACGTCTCCGTCCGACTCGGCCTGCACGTCTTCGCCACCGAGGACGACGACGTCCTGCTCGACCCGGCCGAGGTCGAGGCCGGGATCGCGGCGACCCCGCTCGAGGACTGATGGACGTCGACTTCAACCTCGCGGTCGCGCTGGTCGGCGGCCTGCTCCTCATCACGAGCGCGCTCTCCGGCTGGCTGCAGGGCAACGTCCTCTCGATCACGGTGCTCGCCGTCGCCGCCGGGATCGGGCTCGCCCTCACCGACGTGATCATCGTCGAGCCCGAGTCGCCGGGGCTGATCGAGGTGGTCGAGCTCGCACTCGTGCTCACGCTCTTCACCGACGGGCTGACCGTCGAGCAGGAACTGCTGCGCGAGCGCTGGCGCGACCCGGTCCGCGCGATCGCCATCGCCATGCCGCTCACCCTGGTGCTGACCGCGCTGGCCGCCAAGCTGCTCTTCCCCGAGCTGACCTGGATCGAGGTCTTCCTCCTCGGCGCCGTGCTCGCCCCGACTGACCCGGTCGTCACCTCGACGGTCGTCACGAGCGCGAAGGTCCCGCCGAAGGTCCGGCACGCGCTCAACCTGGAGTCCGGGCTCAACGACGGGCTCGCGCTCCCGTTCGTGCTCGTGCTCCTCGTCGCGACCTCCGCCGAGGGCGGCGCCACCGCTGAGGCGATCAACACCGGCTTCGAGTCCCTCGCGGGGGCGGGGATCGGCGCCGCGCTCGCCTACGCGGCGGGGGCGATCTTCCTCCGGCTGCCGACCGACGGGGTGAGCGGGCGCTACGAGGGCGTCTACGCGCTGGCGGTCCCGCTGCTCGCCTACGGGGTCGCCGAGGCGACGATCGGCAACGGCCTGATCGCGACCTTCGTCAGCGGCGTCGTGCTGGGCATCCGGATCCCGGATGTGCCCGAGGCGTTCCCGAAGTTCAACGAGAACCTCGGCTCGATCTTCCAGGTGGTCACCTTCGTGCTCTTCGGCGCGCTCGTGGTGAGCGTGGGCGGCGGCGTCGAGGCGCTCCCGGTGATCGGCCTGATCGTCGTGCTGCTGCTCGTCGCCCGGCCGCTGGCCATCGCGATCTCCTACGCGGGGAGCAGCTTCACCCGGCCGGAGAAGACGTTCATCGCCTGGTTCGGGCCGAAGGGCGTGGCGTCGATGCTCTTCGCCCTCTTCGTGCTCGAGTCGACCGCGCCCGACCGCGTGGAGCTCTTCGAGATCATCTCCTACGTGATCCTCGCCTCGATCGCCGCCCACGGGCTGACCGACACGGTCGGCGCCCGCTGGGTGGAGCGCAAGCTGCAGGCCGCCGACGGCGCGGCCGTCCCCGACGTGACGCCTACTCGGCCTTGACGACCACCGCGTAGGAGCCGACGCCGATCAGCCGCTCACCGGCGAGCTCCTCCTTCTCGACGACCAGGCCCGTGATGGCGCCGTTCTCGGGGTCGAAGACGACATCCTTGACCTTGCCGAGCTCGTCGCCGCCGTCGGAGAGCGCGCGCTTGCCGACCAGGCGGTGGTCCTTGCCGGTGAGCTCGGCGACGGCCTCGCTCGGCTCGCCGATCGCCTCGGCGTCGGCCACCGTCACCGCGTCGGCCCCGAAGGCGGCGATGTCCTCCCAGGCGAGCGTGTCGCCGCCGTCGGTCTTCTTCAGCTCGAGCGCGACGACCTGTCGGCTCGCCGGGTCGACGACGAGGCCGTGGACCTTCCCGACGGTCCCGGCGGTGGCGTTGGAGACGACCTTCTGGCCGTCGGCCTCGGAGAACAGCATCAGTCGGAGCCCTTCAGTCGGGAGCGGAACGCGTCGACGGAGGCACCGAAACCGGCCAGGTCGTCGGAGACGAACTCCTTCGCCGCGTCGGGCACCATCAGGTGCTCGCTCGAGGCGGCGAGCGTGTCCGGGAGCGGGATGAGCACCTTCTGGCCCTTGTTGGCCAGGGCCTCCGAAGCCTCGATCTCATACCCGACGACGTCGCAGCGGGCGCCGATCTCGATGATCACGTCGACCACCTTGCCGAGGTCCGTGCCCGTGTCGGTGAGGACCTGGGAGCCGAGCACGTTGCCGCCCGAGCCGCCGCTGGCGGCGGAGGAGTCGATGACCTCCTGCTTGGGCTGGAGCGCGTCCTCGTCGACGACCATGACGGCGTCGGAGCCGAGGGCAACGACGGAGTTCCACGGCAGGCCCTCCTTCTTGCCGCCGGAGAAGAGGCCGCGCCCGGCGAGCGTGAAGCCGCCGACCTCGCCGCCGCTCGCGGCGAAGACGATGTCCTTGATCTGCGCGATGTCCTCTCCGCCCATGGTCACCACCGGCCGCTTCTCGATCTCGGAGGTCCGCATCAGCCGGCTCATGCGCCGTCACCTCGCGGTCCGGGGTCGGCGGAGCCGCTCGGGTCGACGATGACGCCGCCCTTCCGCCGCCTGGCTTGCACCGCGGCAACGACCGCGACGACCAGCGCGACCACGAGCACGACGATGAGGACGATCAGCCACAGATCCATGACCAGAGTCCTACCGCCTCCGTCCCTCGGCCAAACGCGGCTGGAGGCGATGGCGGGGGCCGGACCGTAGGCTGGCTGCCCGATGGCCTCCCGCGCACCCTCCTTCGGCCACCTCGCGCGGCGTGCGGCGCTCGGGTTCCTGGGCCTCCAGGCGGCGCTCGTGGCGGGCCTCACGGCGACGGATGCCTGGCGCAAGCGGATCCGGCCCCGGCACGTCAGCTTCCCCCGGACCGAGCCGGCCGCGCTCGAGGTCGGCGACTCGGTCGCCACCATCTACGCCTACGGCACCGTGCTCTACGACGACATGATCGCCGCGATCGAGGGCGCGCAGGAGCGGGTGCTCTTCGAGTCGTTCATCGTCAAGGGCGACGAGGTCGGCGAGAGGTTCAAGGCGGCCCTGATCGCCGCGGCGCGGCGGGGCGTCGAGGTCTTCGTGATCTACGACGGCTTCGCGAACCTCGTCGTGCGGCGCTCGTTCTTCGCCTTCCCGCCACCCGTGAACGTCGTCCGCTACCCCACGCTGAAGCTCGGGATGCTCGCCTTCGACCTACGGAAGTCCGGGCGCGATCACCGCAAGCTGCTGGTCGTCGACGGCGAGGTCGGCTTCGTCGGCGGCTACAACATCGGCAGCGCCTACGCGACCAAGTGGCGAGACACCCACCTACGCGTCGCGGGCCCCTCCGCCTGGGATCTCGAGAACGCGTTCGTCGACTTCTGGAACCAGCACCGCGCGCCCGGGCAGCCCGCGCTGCCGGAGCAGGGCTCGCCCCTGTGGGAGCCTCACGTCCGGATCCACCGCAACGTGCCCTCGCAGCTGATCTACCCGATCCGCGGCATGTACCTGGAGGCGATCGACCGGGCCCGCGAGCGGATCCTGATCACCCAGCCGTACTTCATCCCCGACGCCGAACTGCTGCGCGCGCTGCTCGGTGCGGCCCGGCGCGGGGCCCGGGTGCAGGTGCTCGTGCCGGCGGCCTCCAACCACGTCGTCACCGATTGGCTCTCGCGCGGCCTCTACACGGCGCTGCTGAGCGGCGGAGTCGAGATCTGGCGCTTCCAGCAGGCGATGATCCACGCGAAGACCATGACGATCGACGGCCAGTGGAGCACGATCGGTACCGCGAACATCGACCGGGTGAGCCTGACCGGTAACTACGAGATCAACGTCGAGCTCTACGACGCCGGTGTCGCCGGGCAGCTCGAGCACGTCTTCGAGACCGACCTGACGAACGCGACGCGGCTGACCCTCGCCGACTGGGAGCGGCGCAGCGACGCCGCGCGGCTGACCGAGCGGATCCTCGCGCCGCTGCGCCCCCTGCTCTGAGCTCGGTCCCCTCTATCGCGCCTTCGCCTGTCGGTGCTGCACGGTGCTACACTTGCCCAGATGCCGACGTCCCACCCGCGTCACTCGATCACCGAGACCCCGGCACTCGCCGCTGCGCTCGCCCCGCTGCGGGAACGCCTGGGTGATCAGACGCCGTCGCTCGCCGAGCTCGTCGCCCGCGGCGCCGAGGCCCGGCTGAGGGAGCTCGAGGCGCAGGACCGGGCCCGGTCGCAGACGCTCGCGAGCTTCGTGGATCGGCTCGTCGCGGCTCCGGCGCCCGACCTCGCCGAGGCCGACCGGATCCGCCGGGCCGTCCGCCGTCCGTGAGCCACACCCTCGCCCTGCTGGACGCGAGCGCGTTCTGGCGCCTCTCGAGCCCCCGGCTCGACCCCGCCCGTCGCGATGAGCTCGCCGAGCGGATCGCCCGGGGCCTCGTCGCCGCCGGGACGGCGCTCCTCCTCGAGACGCGGGCCGGCCGCGAGCCTCCCGCCGTCGATCCGGGCGAGCTGCCGTTCCTCGGGATCGTCGGTCGTGCGGAGGCCCGAGCGGCGTCACTGCAGGAGCAGCTGCGCGCCGCGCACCAGCACCTCGGAGTCCCGCCGCTCGACTACCTCCTCGCGGCGACCGCCGAGGCCCACGGCGCCGTGATCCTCCACTACGACGCCGACTTCGAGCGCATCGCCGTCCACACCGACCTCGCCGTCCCGGTCGAGGCGCTCGCCCCGCTCGGGACGCTCGCCTGAGCGGCTGCGGCATGGCCGGGGCCCCGCCCGGGGAACGTCTGATCATCGAGCCTCCGCCGCCCACATCCTGCGATCGGCCCGCCCTGCTCTGGCCGCTGGCCCGGTTGAGCCTGAACCTGGCGCTGATCGCGCTGGGTGCCGTCCTCCTCCTGCGCGGGTTCACGGAGCTGCGGCTCGTGGTCGTGCCGGTGCTCATCGCCCTGCTGCTCTCGAGCCTGCTGGTCCCGGTGGCCGACCTCCTGCGGCGCCGACTGCCGAGCGCCGTGGCCACCCTGCTGAGCATGGCCGCCGGGGCTGCGGTCCTGGTGGGGCTCCTGGCACTGGTCGTGCCCGCGATGGTCGACGAGTTCGACCAGGTCGGGCAGGCCGCCCAGGACGGCCTCGACGAGGCCCTCCGCTGGCTGGCCGAGGGGCCGCTCGACGTGAGCGAGACCCAGGTCCAGGACGGGGTGCAGCGAGCGATCGACGGCATCCGCGGCTCCGGCGCCCTCTCGGGGGGCCTGATCGGCGGGGCTACGCTGGCCGCGGAGCTCGTCACCGGCGCGGCCCTCGTGCTCGTGCTCCTCTTCTTCTTCGTCCACGACGGGCGCGCGATCTTCGGCTGGGCCGTCCGCCAGTTCCCGCCCGCCCGCCGGCCGCAGGTGCAGGAGATCGGTGAGCGGGTCTGGGACGTCGTCTCCGGCTACGTCCGCGGCGTCGCCGTCATCGCGCTGGCGGACGCGCTGCTGATCGGGCTCGCGCTCGTGCTCATCGGGGTCCCGCTCGTCATCCCGCTGATGGTCCTCACCTTCCTCGGGGCGTTCGTCCCGCTCGTCGGCGCGGTGCTCGCGGGGGCGGTGGCCGCGCTCGTCGCCCTGGTCACCGGCGGGGTGGTCGACGCCGTGCTCGTCGCAGTGGCGGTCACGGTCGTTCAGCAGGTCGAGGGTGATCTGCTCTACCCGCTCGTCGTCGGCCAGGCGATCTCCCTGCACCCGGTCGCGATCCTGCTGGCGCTCACCGCGGGGACGCTCATCGCCGGTGTCATCGGCACGCTGCTGGCCGTGCCGCTGACCGCGGGCGCCTGGGCGGCCGTCACCGTGCTGCGGCCACCGGAGGACATGGAGCCCGCCGCCGCAGACGGCTGAGCTTCAGCACGACGCGGACGCCGATAGCTACGTCCGGACGGGCTCGGCGGGGCCCTCGATCGAGAGCTTCGGCAGCCGCTTCGCAAGCCCCGCGGGCATGTACCAGCTCGCCTTGCCGAGGACGAACATCACGGCCGGCACGAGGATCAGCCGGATGATGAACGCGTCGACGAAGACCGCGCTGGCGAGGCCGAGGCCGAACAGCTTGATCGTCCGGTCGTCCCCGAGGATGAAGGCCCCGAAGACGCTCACCATGATGATCGCCGCCTTCGAGCGCGGACTCATGGGACACTTCGAGGTGCTGCTCGCCGACGCAGTGGCGGATGATCTCATGGCGTCCCCCGCCGATCAGCGCCCGCCCTTCCGCCTGAGTGCGGCTCAGCCCACGACCAGCGGCTCGAGCACCATCCGCCGCACGTGCTCGGCCATGTCCGCGCGCTCGAGGTCCCCCCGATCTGCGGCCCGGGCGGCCTCGCCGATCAGCGCGACGATCGCCGCGACGACCCAGCGGTCGGACATGTCCGCCCGCAGCGTCCCCTCCTGCTGCCCGCGGACGACGAGGGCATTGACGGGCACGAAGGCCGCGTAGGCGAGCTCCATCAGCTCGGGCTCCGCCACGATGTCGACCGCGCCGCTTGAGATGACGCGGTAGCGGTGCCCGATGATTCCGAGCGCGGCAATCACCCGCGCGAGCCCGGCGGGGGCGCTGCCGTGCTCCGGCTCGGCCTCGATGATCGCCTGCGCGGTGCGCTCCAGCGCGTCCCGGCAGATCGCGATCAGCAGGTCCTCCCGCGTGGGGAAGTGGCGGTAGAGCGTCGCCCGCACGAGGCCGCTCGCGCGCGCGATCTCGGTCATGTTCGCGGTGGGATCCTCAGCCAGGACCTCGGTGGCGGCCTCGATGATGCGGGTGAGGTTGCGCTCGAAGTCCGCCCGGCGCGGACGATCTGGGCGGGATCCAGGCACAGGCTCAGCTTAGACACGCTGTCTCAGATGAGGCCCGAACACTGGGTTTTTCGAGCGTCATCACTGTGCCTCCCGTCACGCTGGTGATCCGATCTGCGATTCGCCGCGTCATACCGAACATGAACTTCCGACTCCCCACTGCACTTCTCACCGCCGGCGCCCTGGCTTTCGGAGCCGCCGCCTGCGGCGACGATGAAGACACCGACACCGCTGCGGCGCCCGCCGCGCCGGCCGAGTCAGCCCCGGCTGACGTCGAGCCGGCCGCCAAGGTCGACGACATCACGGGCTTCACGACCAAGGTCACGCTCGACCCCGGCTTCGTGCAGGCGCTCACCGACCTCAAGGTCACGCCGGGCCCGGTTGGCCCCGCGACGATCTCCGAGGCCGGCGTGGCGACCTTCCCGATCACGGGCGGCAACGTGACCTACTACACCCCGGGCACGAAGTCCCCGTACGTCGAGGGCATCGTCAACCACGACGGTGCCGGGCTCTCGCTCGAGGCCGGTGGCAAGAAGGTCGAGCTGACCAACTTCGACGTCGATCCGGGCCAGTCGATCCTGACCGGTGACGTGTCGGTCGACGGCACCGAGGCCGCCGCCGACGCCCCGCTGTTCTTCCTCGACGGCCGCACCCTGCAGCCGCTGCGGACGAACGCCGACGGCTCGAAGGCCGTGCTCGAGGGCACGACGCTCGTCCTCACGCAGACCGCTGCGGACCTGCTGAACGACACCTTCGGCATCGACGCGCTGAACAACGAGGTCATCATCGGCACCGCGAAGATCACCATCAACACCATGTAGTCCCTGGCGCCCCACTCGGGGCGCCACCAGCACTGTCCCTCCTCAGAGGCCCGGCCGCCCAGCGCGACCGGGCCTCTTCTACGTCCGGAGCGAGATGCGTTCGCCCTCGGGGCGGATCGCATCGCCCTCCACGACCACCCACCTCGCCGCCAGGTTCGGCAGGGGGTCGGGGTCGCCGTCCAGCGCGCGGATGAGCCCCTCGTGCGTGACCGCCAGGACGCGGGCCTCCTCGAACGGTCGCAGCGCGGCGCGCGCGCGAGCCCGGAGCTCCTCGTCGTGCTCGTAGCCCTCAGGACGCCAGCTGCCCTGGCGTGCGCCCGGGTGGCGGGTGTCGATCTCGGCGTGGGTGAGCCCCTCCCAAGCGCCGGCCGCACGCTCGGCCAGGCCGAGCACTGGGTAGGGG
>JACDAP010000367.1 GCA_013695395.1 Solirubrobacterales bacterium | reverse complement strand
GGCGATCCGGCCGTCGGCATGGTCGCGGGCCTCACCTTGATTCCCGACAGCCCGCTCGTGGACCAGCTTGGGGTCGAGCTGGACGTGACCCTCGCCGCCTACAACCGGCTGCGTCATCGGCGACCGGATGCAGCGGCCGGCCGGCTCGCGGTGCCCTGCGGGGGTGCGGCGGCCTACCGGCGCTCGGCCTTCGAGGCGGTCGGGGGCTTCGATGAGCGCCTCTTCGCCTACGGGGAGGACGTGGATCTCGGACTGCGGCTGCACCTGGCCGGCTGGCAGGCGCGCGAGGCACGGGACGCTCGTGCGGTCCACCTCGGGGGGGCGTCCGCGGTGGTCGGGAGCCCGTTCCAGCGGCGGCTGGCCGGCGTCTCGCGTGGCTTCCTCCTGCGGCGATACGGCGTGCTGCGCAGCCGGGCCTGGTTCCGGGCGCTCCTGGTCGAGCTGGCCGTCGTCGGGTGGGGCCTGGTCCGTCACCGGACCACCGTGCCGATCACCGCGCGCGTGCAGGGGTGGCGCCTGGCGGGCTCGAGCCCCGGGCATCTCCCGGTCCCTCCGGGGGTGACCGACCCGGAGATCGGGTTGGGGCTCGCGCTGCGCCGCCTGGCCGGTCCGGCCTGATCCCGGATCCGACCCGCGACGCTGCGAGGCCGCCGCTCAGCTCCGCGCGCTCGCTCCTCCCGGCCGCGTCGCGAGTAGCCTCGCTGCGCTGTGTCCGAGCTTGGTCCGATCGCCGACCCGACCGACGTCCTGGACGGGACGAGCGCGGGCGGGCGCGCCATCTCGGGCGGGCTCCTCCGGGTGCTCGCCTACGCGATCGGCTCCCTCCTGGCGGTCGGCTCGACCGCGGTGGTCGCGCGCTACCTGGGCACCGAGGCGTTCGGCGACTACGCGACCGTCCTGTCGCTGAGTGCGATCGCGCTGCTCACCACCGACTTCGGCCTGGCCACGCTGGGGGTGCGTGAGTACGTGGCGCGGACCGGGGAGGACCGCGATCACGTCATGCGGGTCCTGATCGGGCTGCGGATGGGGCTCATGGGCGTGGGTGCCCTCGGGATGCTGCTCTTTGCGACGCTCGCCGGGTTCAGCGGTGCGCTCTGGCTGGGGACGCTGCTCGCCGGGCTCGGGCTCGTCGTGCAGGCGGTCCCGGCGACCTACGCGGTTCCGCTGCACGCGACGCTCCGGCTCGGCTGGGTGGGCGGGCTCGACCTGGTCCGGCAGGCCACGCAGGCGCTCGTGCTCGTCCTCCTCGTCGTCGCGGGAGCGGGCGTGGCACCCCTGCTCGGATCGTTGATCCCGGCGGGCCTCGTCACGCTCGTGGTCGGCGCCTCGGTGGCGCGGGGCCTGGCGCCGCTGCGGCCCGCCTTCGACTGGGCGCAGGCCCGCCAGCTCCTGCGGATGGCGCTGAGCTTCGCGCTGGCCACGAGCGTCGGGGCGATCTACGCCTACCTCGCCCAGGTGGTGGTCGACCTCACCGTGGGCAGCCAGGAGAGCGGCCTGTTCGCCCTCTCGTTCCGCGTCTTCGCGGTGATCATCGCGGTGGCGATCATCGCCGTCGGGAGCGCCTACCCGATCCTCACGCGCACGGCGGGGACCGACGAGACCCGGTTCGGCTACGCGGCCTCCAAGCTCTACGAGGGCATGTTCCTGCTCGGTGCGGGGATCGCGGTGGCGGTCGGGGTCGGGGCACCCGTGATCGTCGCGCTGCTCGGCGGGCCGGAGTTCGAGGACGCGGTCGGGATCCTGCGGCTCCACGGGATCGCGGTGGCCGGCTCGTTCCTGGTGGCGGTGGGCTCCTTCGTGCTCCTGGCCCAGCATCGCTTCCGGGCGCTGCTGTGGATCAACCTGACGACCCTCGGGGTCAGCGTGGTGCTGACCTGGGCGATGGCCAGCGCCTTCGGGGGAGAGGGAGCCGCGGCGGCGATGTGCATCACCGAGATCGGCCTGGCCACTGCGTTCTTCGTGACCCTGCGCCGCGGCGGCGGCGAGGTCGGGCTCGCTCCGCGCGCCGCGGGCGCGGTGCTGTTCTCGGCGGCGGTGGCCGTGGCGGTCGCCGTGGGGCTCACGGAGGTCCTCGGAGCGGGGACGGGCGTTGCGGTGGTGATCACCGCTGCTGCGCTTTCGATCTTCGCGGCATGCGCGCTGGCGACGGGCGGTGTCCCGGGCGAGCTCACCGGCCCGCTACGGGCGCGGTTGGCTCGCCGTTAGGCCAGCAGGAGCGGAACGTCACCGGCGAGCAGGTAGTGGTGCCCGCAGCCGGTCTCCACCCGCAGCGGCTCGGGCAGCGAACGCAGCGCAGGTGGGCCCTCACCTCTGAACGTGCTCCGCCGGCAGGCGAACCAGAGCCGGGACAGCGGGCTCGAACCGTAGGCCTCGTGGAGGAGCTCGCCGAGCGGAGCGGCGGCCCTAGCCTCAGCGGGCGATGCGCCATCCTGTGCCGATGATCGAGCAGCCCAGGCGCCAGTGACGCTGCACGTCGGCATCAACATGATCTTCCTCGTCCCGGGGGAGACGGGCGGCATGGAGGTCTACGCGCGTGAGCTCGTGCCGCGTCTCGCGGCGATGGACGATCTCGAGGTCACCGCGTTCGTGAACCAGGAAGCGGCGGGTGAGGACTTCGGCTGCGAGCGGGTCGTCGTCCCCGTCAACGCGAGGAACCGCCTCGAATGGGTGCGCGGTGAGCAGGTGCTGCTCCCGAAGCTCGCCGAGGCCCGGGGCTGCGAGCTCGTCCATTCGCTGGCCTCCACCGCGCCGATCCGCGGGCGCTTCCGCCGTGTCGTCACCATCCACGACCTGATGTACAAGATCGTGCCGGAAGCGCACTTTGGGCTGCGCGGCCTGGGGATGCGCGTGCTCGTGCCGCTGGCCGCGCGCTCCGCGCACCGGATCATCGTGGACGCCGAATCGACCCGCGAGGACCTCCACGAGCACCTCGGCACACCGAGGGGCAAGATCTCAGTCGTGCCGCTGGCCGGCGCCCCCGTCGGTGTCGTGGCGCCCACCCCTGAGGAGGAGCTACGGCGTAGTCTCGACCTCGGCGCCCGCGAGATCCTGCTGACCGTCTCAGCGAAACGCCCGCACAAGAACCTCATGCGTCTGCTCGAGGCGCTCGCCCTTCTTCCCTCACCCCGCCCGCTCCTCGTCATGCCCGGTTACCCGACTCCTCACGAGGCTGAGCTCCGATCGCGGGCGACCGAACTCGGCCTCGACAACGACGTCCGCTTCGTCGGCTGGACAAGCGCTGAGGATCTCGAGGGCCTCTACGCCCTCGCCAAGGGCTTCGTGTTCCCCTCGCTGTACGAGGGCTTCGGTCTGCCGGTGCTCGAGGCGATGGCCCGCGGGGTGCCGGTTGCCTGCAGCGATCGCGGCTCACTGGCGGAAGTGGCGGGTGACGCGGCGCTGCTGTTTGACCCGCAGGACGAGCAGGGGATTGCCACCGCCCTAGCGAGATTGCTCCAAGTACACGACGGCGCGCCGCTCGCGGGGGTTTGTCGCGCAGCACATCATTCCTGGGACCGCACCACGGCGCAGACGAGCGCCGTATACCGCCGTGCGGCATGAGACTAGGTGTACCACCCAGTCAGCGCTGAAAGCCAGCAGAGCAATGCCACGCCGCCAGCCGCGGCGCTCATGGAGCCAGCAGCCGCTACTCGATAGGCGGGTCTAAATGTGAACACCCCCGACGCGAAGAGAACACTCAGTGGAACGAGCGCAGTGAACAGGTAACGGCCTTGCTCGCCAGCGTCGGTGTGCGCGACGGGGTTCGTGTAGGCGTAGCTAATCAGCAAAAGAACTGACAGAACAATTCCGGCAAGCACTAGGCCATCGCCGATACCTTTTCCACCGGCGCGTATGTGCTTATAAGCGGATAACAACGCGAGCATCCAGCCGACTGTCAGGAACGCGAAGATGCCCAACAGGAGGTTGGGGCCGACATCTACGCTCTTCCAGCCGAAGAGTCCGTACCCACGATTGATATAGATGAAGTAGGCTGGCCAGCGGTCGAGCGAGGACTGCCCTGGGAGCTGCCAATAAGGCGTATCAGCGACAAAGCTTGGAACAAAAGTCTGACGAAAGTAGTCCAAACGCGTCGACAAACGAAGTGCTTGTGCGGGTGGCGATGCAGGCGGCGGGGCTACTGTCGGATGGGCGTTGTAGATCAGGCCTCGGTCACCTCCTATCAGGGGCGAGGCCACATGAATCCAGGCCGCGGCGACCACTGCCCCGGTAATAAGTGCCAGCGCCGACCATCGGAGAAGCGGCCCCACCCCGTGCCTCCTCGCCGAGATCAACACCACGAGCGGCAGCACCGCGAGTGGTGCGAATCCCGTCACCTTCATAACGGGGAGCACGACCGAGGTTGCTCCAATCGCGATGGCGGTCGTCTTGGATGGACCGTTCGTCATGAGGCCGAGAAATAAGAGGCACAGGGTGGCCGCCAATAGATTCACCCCTGTGTCGTTGTTAATGCTAGCGGCGACGCTTGCTCCTACTGGCTGAAACGCAACCAAGAGGCCGGCGGCCCAGCAGGCGGCGTTGCTACGGCCGCGAAAAACTCGAGCAGCGGTTAGAACGGCAATCCCTGCGATGAGTGAGGCGAACGCAGCATTGAAAAGGCGCATCACCAGCAATCGAGACGGCAGGTACGGGATCCACCCAGTCAATCGGTATGGAACACCGATGATTGCATAGTAAAGGGGGGAATGTCCTGTTGCGCTTTCGGACCCCCCTCCTCCGTCGACTTCGGGTTTGACCATGCGGGAGGAGTTCCGGTATCGGGACTCCCACGCCTGTTGCCAGCGCGGCCTCGAGGTCGTATTGAGGATCGTCGAATTATGGTGCAACGCCGCCATCAACTCGATTTGCTGTGATGAGTATGGGGAACGATTTGACACGGCCGATCGATCGGGTTCCTGGTTCGTGCTCGCTAGGTACTGCGCGTAGGCGAAGTGCTCGCTTTCGTCAGCTCCGTGGAACGGGTGTAAGAGGACGGCCCACATCGCGGCGTGGACGAAAGCGACCGCGCACGCGGCGTAAGCAAGGCGTCGAATCGAAAACGTCTCGGCACGGGCACCAATCCAGAGCGAGAGTGCGACAAGCAGCACCAGTGTCGGCACCGATATCGCTAAGAGCGCGGCTCCAATTCTCGGCTCGAATACTGACGCACGCTCGAGGGCGCGTGCTACTTGAGCAATAAGCCGTGGGCTATCACCCTCAGGTAGGAGGTAGCGCAGACTAACATCGGCGGGCGTCAGGGGGACGCCGTCTATTGAGGTCGAGCGGGCGCTCCCCCTTTGTTGGACAAAGGCTCCACCGAAAGAGACGCGGGCCCCGATGGGCGTCACACACAGTGATCCTGCTGTATCCGCGTTTAGAATGCGCGGCAGGGCGTAGGGGGCATAGTTGAGTGCGCCTGTCGGAAGCGGCCCCGAAAGCGGTGTTAACAAGCCTGTTTCGGCACTGCGAAAGACCACCTCGAGACGCCCACGAGCACTCGCAGAATTGGTCATCGCGGCTAATCCGATCCGTGCAGTTCCCTTCGGGACGATCAAGTCCTCCACGCACACGGTCTCGTTTGCCTTCGCCGTCGCTGCAATCGTTGCGACGTCCACGGAGTTAGTACCCGTGAGCGACGTTGTCTTGGCGATTAGAAGCCTGGCGGCCGCGACCAGTACGAGAGCGAGTACGAGAGCGGTGATCAGCCAGTAGGTGTTGTGTGCGCAGGCTCGACGCAGACCTGCCAGGCGCTGCCGCGCGGTCATCGGCGAGCTTTAGAGGCGAGCTTGATGGTCCGGCGGATACCGGCGGCGACCTGCTGTGCGGCCTGATCCCACGTACGGTCCGCGACGAACGCGGTGCCCGCATCGGCACGGCTGCGCCACTCGATTTCGTCTGACATCAACGCGTCCAAGGCGTTGGCGAGACCGACCGGATCGGGCGCGCTCAGCTTGACCGGTCCGTCGGGGCCGAAGACCGATTCCGCGCTGATCGACGCGAGGTCGGCGCACGGAAGTCCGCAGGCAAGCATCTCTTGTGGGATGAGCGAGTAGTTCGTGAGCGAAAGGACGAGCCCGACGGTCGATTGGCTGAAGACCCACGAGAGTTGCTCGTGGCTCAACACTCCGAGGTGCTCGTGTGTAACCGGCATGTCGATCTCGATATCGCTCCCGAACGAGAGAACGCGGAGATTGGGTCGTCGTTCTTTCAACTCCTGGAGCGCCATGAGTGCAAGGGGCACCGCACGGCGCGGCGTGCCCGCCCGTCCGTAGAGGGCGATGGTCTCGGGTTCGCGCGGGATCGGGCGCGGGCGGTAGACGTCATGGTCGACGCCGAAGTCGAACACCGAGGTGGTGCGCCCGTATTTGGTCCGCATGATCTCCTCGAGCCAGGGTGACGCGCAGATCGCGTGCATGTCGAGGGAGTAAGTCTGCTCCGCGAACATCGACTCGACTGAGGTCGCGTAGAACTCGGGCTCATGGTCGTGGACGAGGTACGCGCGTGCACGGCACGCTGGGAGGAGCATCACCGGGTGCGCTGTCTGCCAGCCTGTGGCGACGATCACGTCGGCGCCGAACCAGTCGTCGAACCCCTTGAAGACGGGGCCCGCGATTGGGGCGAACCACTCGCGGATGTCGCGACGGATCCGTGCCGGGCGGTCCCCGTCGAGCTCGCCGAACGGATCGTGGATCCAGTAGCTCACCGTGTGACCGGCGAGCTCGAGGCGCCACATGATCTGGAAGATCGAGTTGTGACCGCCCGACCCCCGCGAGAACGGGGGGATGACACAGGCGATGTGGAGGGGGGCGTCCGTGTCCTGGCCTGGGAGCACCGGGAGCAGCGGTGCGGGACCCTCCTTGCTGTAGCGGCGCACCGCGTCCCAGGCGGGCGGACGCCGCGCAGCTGGGATGGGCTTGCCCGCCGGCGGAGCGTCGATCTCTGTAGGTGCGGCTCGCTCGGTGACTGTCCCTTCGAGTGAAATCCGGCGCTGGAGCACAGGCGGGATGCGTTCAGCCCGGGAACCGAGCGCACTGAAGACCTTGCGTCCCGTGTGATGCGTGAGCGAACGTCGGGTCCAGCCACGGGCATCGACACCGTTGGCGGTGAGCCACGCGCGATCGGCGCTGACGAGTGAGCGGACGTCGCGGTAGGTCGAGCGGACGCCGATCGGTTCGATGTGGCCGAGGGTCGTCCGCAAGCCCCGGTACTCATCGAAGTACCGCTGCATGAACTGGACCGGCGGATAGTCGTGGGCGTGCAGCACAGCTGCCTGCGGGGCGTAGGCCTTCTTCCACCCGGCCTCGACCAGCGCGCGAGCGAACGCTTGGTCTTCGGAGTAGGCGATCTCCGGGAAGCGGAGCGCCTCCCAGCAGGACCGCAGGTACGCGGCGTTGACGTTGGAGAGAAAGGGGTTGTCACCTCGGCCGTGCACAGCGGTGCTGCCGTTCGGCCCCTCATGGGTAGCGAAGAACTCAGCGAGCTCGCGCGCGATCATCGGGCTCGTGTCCGGCCGGGCAAGATGAGGGCCGTAGACCGCACCGACGTCGCCAGCAAGGTCGAAGCCGGTCAGCAGCCCGGCGAGCCACCCCTGCGCCGGTGTGGCGTCCTGCGTGAGGAACACGATGATCTCGCCGGGGGTCCGCTCGGCGCCGAGGTTGCGGGTGCGGCCGTGTCCGAACTCGCTCGGCTCGATCTCGAGGACCGTCGCTCCGGCTGCACGCGCGATGACGACGCTCCGGTCCGAGGAGCCCGAATCGATCACCAGCACATCGAGAGAAGCGGCCGCCTCGGCCTGCGCGAAGACAGCTGCCAGCAGCTCGGCGAGGTAGCGCTCCCCGTCCTTGACCGGGACGATGACCGACACACTGCGCGTGCTGCTCATGATCCGAGCAGACGTCGCTTCAGACGTCGCGCCGCGCGCACGAAGCCGCGCGCACGCTTCAGCGCTTCGAGCGCCGGGATTGCCCCCGGCTTGCGCATCACGGCGTCGAGGTCGACCTGCCAGCGCTCGAGCCAGTAGAGCTTCTCCTGCGCCTCGGCGACGATCACGGCGGTCCGTCGAGACTGCTCGGAGAGCTCGCGCTCGAGCTCGGCCACGCGGACCGAGAGTTCGGCGACCTGCGGATTCTTCGGGGAGGGATCGGTGCTCATGAGATCAGCGGCGCTCCAGCACGATGACGTCCTGCGCCTGGTCCAAAGCCCCCGGCCAATCGAGCAGCAGCGACCACTGCTCTGCGGTGCGGGCGACCAACCACTCGAGGGTGAGATAGGCGTTCCCCCAGCCTGTGTCCTTGACGCCCCAGTCTCCGGCCTCGCCGAAGACGTCGACGAAGTGATGGCGACCCTGGAGCATGGCCCGGGCGGCTTCGGCGGCGGTGTGGCGCGTGACCTGGTTGCGACCGAGAAGCGTGGTGAGGCAGTCGAATCCGTGGGTGGTCAGGACAAGCGCCCCGCCCGGTTCGATGATGCGGTGCATCTCGGCGAGCCACTCGATGGCCGGGCGCTCGGCGAAGTGCGACCAGATGGAGATCGCGTAGGCCATCTGCACGGAGCCGTCGGCGAGGTCGAGCGGCGGGCGCAGGGGACTGACGAAGTAGCGCTGGCCCTGCAGGTGTTCCTGGGCCCACTGCATCGCCTCGGGGTTGGGATCGCAACCGACGCAGTCGAGGTCGGGGCGACCTGCGGCCACCGCCCGTAGTACCCGGCCTGAGGAGGCACCGAAGTCCAGCACGGTCGCTCCCTCCTGGACCGACTTGCCGGCATGCGCGAGGGCGTCGAAGACGAGATCGGCGATGTGGAAGTCACCGCCGGCCACCACCGCCCCGCGCGCCATCGAATGCACGTCCTCCGGTGGCATGGCCGCAATGACGCCGGTCCGTTCCAGCACGGGACCCACGTGATAGGCGGCAGCGAAGTTGAGCAGCAGCCGTTTCCGCGTCGCCGCATCCGACATCTCGTACAGGATCGCCGGGTCGCCCTCGAGCCGCTCCTCGATGAGCGCCACGTCGCCGTCGGTCAGCCGAGCGACGGCACCGTCAGTGATCGGGGTGGCGATCTGCCGAGCCACCGGGCGCGGCCGCTGGGCGATCATCGAGATCAGAGCGTCGGCCGCCCTGCGACGCCGCCTGGCGCGGACGTCGCGGATGACGTCAGGTGTCCCGCGGGCGATCAGCGCCGCCGCGAGAGCGAGAGATGGAGCCGCGACCCGGGACACGCGCGGGGACGCTAGAGGTTCTCGGCGATCCGGGGGCTCTCGCGACGGAACACGAAGTAGCCGAGCGCGAAGGTCCCGAAGATGATCGCCAGGGGGATGAGGAGCCGGACGTTCCCGCCGATGACCGTTCCTGCGGACTTAGCGGTCGGATCGACGATGGAGTGACGCACCTGGGTCAGGATGGAGGCGATCGGATTGGCGAGAAACGGCCGTTGATACTGCGGGGGCACGAAGGTTGCGACGTACAGGATCGGGCTCGCGTAGAACAGCAGCTGGGTGAAGACCTCCCACATCGGCTGGATGTCTCGGAACCGCACGTAGAGCGAGCTCAGCAGCATGCCGATGCCCAGGGCGAAAGTCGTCAGCAGCACGATCAGCAGCGGCAGCTCCAACCAGGCCCACTGCGGGAAGATGCCGTTGGCGAGCACGAAGATGAACACCGCGACGAGCGTCATCGACAGGTTGAGCAGCGCAGTGATCGCGATCGCCACCGGGATGACCAGCGGCGGGAAGTACATCTTCCTCAGCAGGTTCTCCCGGGCGACGAGCGACATCACCGAGTTGGTCGTGATCTCCGAGAAGAACTGGAAGAACACCATCCCGAACAGGATGTAGACCCCGTAGTTCTTGATGTTCTCGTCCAGTCCGATGATCTCGGTGAAGACGACGTAGACGACCCCGAAGAAGGCGAAGGGGCGCACGAGCGTCCAGAGCCCGCCGAGCGCGGAGCCGTAGAACCGCAGTCGCCAGTCGGTGAGGGCGAGCGTCCAGGCCAGCGCGGCGCCGCGCTTGAAGCCGGTGGCCTGCCCGCCACGACGCCCGGCCTCGATCACGGTGACCCGCCGGGGTTCGGCCTCGAGGTCGGAGGTCGACGGCGTCGGCTGCTCGAGCATCGTGCTCATGACTCGGTCACCTCCACGTCGTACGGGAGCTCGACGAGCCCCCCCGTGTCACGGGTGCCGTGCACGTGGAGCGATGTCAGGTCCTCGCGGACGTCGATGGCGTTGGCCCCGCCCTCTCGAGCGATCGACGGCGTCAGCAGGTAGCGGCTCGTCGCGAAGGGCGTCTCGACGGAGAACCGCACGACGATCGCGTCGCCGGCTGCGCGGTGACCGAGATCGACCCCGTTCCACTCTGTCGTGGCCACCAGGTAGGTGTGGCCGAGCTCGTTGCGGAGCGTGACCCCCACCACGGGCGACTCGACGGTGGCGTGGAACCGGAGGGAGACCGCGATGTCGAGCCGTTGGCCCTGCGCGATCTGCTTGACGGGCTCGCCGTCGTGCTCGAACCACGCCTCGACGATCTCCGCGCTCCCCTGATCCCCGAAGCGTTGGTCGTCGTCCGGGGAGCTCTCGTGCAGAAGGCGCCCGAAGTTGAGCTCGTTGTAGGCCCGCGCGATGGTGCGGGGGTCGGAGATCTCGATGACCTCACCCCGCTCGATGAGCATCGCGCGGTCGCAGAAGCGCTCGACGCTGTGCATGTCGTGGGTGACGAAGACGATCGTCTTGTTCTCGGCACGCAGCCGCGTGAACTCCTCGAAGCACTTCTGCTGGAAGGCGGCGTCGCCGACCGCGAGCACCTCGTCGACCAGCAGGACGTCCGAGTCGATCTGGATCGCGGTCGAGAAGCCGAGGCGGACGGACATGCCGCTCGAGTAGTTCTTGAGCTTGAGATCGACGAACTCCTCAAGCTCGGCGAACTCGATGATGCGGTCGAAGCGCTCGCGGGCCTCCTTGCGCGTGAGGCCCATCATCACGGCGTTGATGACGATGTTGTCGCGCGCGGTGAGGTCCGGATTGAAGCCGACCCCGAGCTCGATGAACGGGGAGAGGCGGCCGTGGATGGCGACCCGTCCGGCGTTCGGGCGGTAGATGCCTGCGAGCACCTTCAGGAGCGTGCTCTTGCCCGAGCCGTTGCGCCCCACGATGCCGAAGAACTCGCCTTCGCGGATGTGCAGGTTGACGTCCTCGAGGGCTCGGAACTCATCGAAGGTCGTCGAGCGACCCGGGTGGAGGACCCGCTCCTTGAGCGTGCTGTACTGCTGGTGCGGAAGGCGGAACGTCTTCGCGAGCCCGTCGATCTCGATCGAGACCGGGGCATCATTCAGGCGCGCACGACGCGTGTCGGCCGCAGTCTCGGCGGGCGCAGTCACGCGCGACACGGTATTCGCTGGGGCCATGGAAGAACGGAACGCAGCGGAGGAGCGAATGTTACGGGCTCTTGACCGGAAGAGCGTCTACGCGCCAGTTTGGATAGGGATGTGTGCTGAGGCCGATTTCCCTCCCTTGGTGGGTCAGTGGTACCGAAGACATCCGCATCTCCCGGAAACTCGTCCCGGCCCCTGAGCCCGGGCGCCTCCGCGCCGCGACTTCGGGCCCGTGGGCCCGACGACGCTCCAGGCGCACTGGACAACGAAGCAGCGCACCAGGTAGCTTCGCCGCCCTGGACGGCGTACGAGACGCCGGCGCGGAAACGCAAGGCGAGGACCATGGATCGGGTCGAGAGCAGGGAACAAGGAGGGTTCCTTCGCGGGCGGGGAGCGCGAAACTGGGATTCGGATGAGGTGGCGGCCCATCTCATGGGTTGCCATGCGGAGATCGTGCGCGGCCTCGGGCGCCAGGCGCCGTGGGCGGGCCTGGACGACGACACGATCGACTCCTGCTTCCACCACGCTGCTGCCTTCATCTCGGAGGTCGCCGCCGCCGGGAGTCGCCCTGACTGGCGGTCCTTCGACGATCTCGAGCGCGCGCAGGTCTCCGCGTTCCGCCATCAGGCGCTTGACCACTGGAAGCGCCTCAACGCCGTATCGAGGCGGGGCGATCGGCTCACCGTCGAGTTCGATCCGGAGCGCCACGTCGCCGGACACGAGCCCATCGATCGTCTGTTCGAGCAGCCGGATGTCGTGACCATCGAGCGCGACCTCCTGGCCGAGCTGACGGACCCACACCTCCGGGCGTTCTGGACAGTGGTCATCGAAGGTCACGTGACCTTCAAGGAGGCGGGCGACCGGCTCGGACTCTCGAAGGCCGGCGTGATGGCCGCCACGCGAGGCGGACGCAGCGTCTTCGCCGGCTACCTGGCGCGGCGGGAGAGCGGTGATCTGTGCCGCGAGCGAGGCTTGGACATCGTTGCCGAGCGTGCGGGCCGCGCAAGCGAGCTTCAGCGCGAGCGGGCCGCGGCGCATCTCGAGGGTTGCTACGCCTGCGCTCTCGTCTACGAGCCGAAGACCAGCGCCTTCTCGCGCGGCATCCTCGGGCTCGCGCCCACTGGGCTCATCCTGCGGCTCGTCGCTCGTGTCGGGGAAGCCTCCTCGGTCCCCGCGATTCGTTTCGCCGAGAGCGGCTCGGGGTCGCGCGCGGTGGCTGCCGGGCTCGCCGCGGTTTCTGTGGCCGGCGCCGGTGTGGGCGTCAGCGCGACCACCGCTGAGAGTGAGCCGGATCCCCGCCGCGCTCCCGCTGCCGAGCGCAGTTCCGTGGCAGCGCCGTCGGCGGCCGCGCTCCGCGCGCCTGCTCCGCCGCTCCTCTCACGCAC
>JACDAP010000361.1 GCA_013695395.1 Solirubrobacterales bacterium | reverse complement strand
ATCGTGGAGGGCCTGCGCGCGGAGTTCGAGCGGGGCGAGACGATCCTGCTCGACGCGGTCATCAAGGAGACGATGCGCTCGCGCCCGGTCGTCCCGCAGATCGCCCGCTACCTCACCGAGGACACCGAGATCGACGGGTGCCTGGTCCCGGCGGAGACGACGGTCATGCTCCCGATGTCGGTCATCCACCTGGACCCCGAGGTCTACCCCGAGGCGGAGGCGTTCCGTCCCGAGCGCTTCCTCGACGGCAACGATCCCGGCGGCTACGCCTGGCTGCCGTTCGGCGGCGGCGTGCGGCGCTGCCCGGGGGCGAGCCTCGCGCAACTGGAGATGCGCGTCATGATCCGGACCATCCTGCAGAACGTCGACCTCGCTCCCGACCGCCCCGAGCCCGAGCGCCCCGTCGTCCGCGGCATCACGACCGTGCCCTCGCGCGGCGCGTGCGTCATCGTCCGTCGCCGGCTGAGCGACGTGGCGGCACCCCCGATGGAGACCCACGCATGAAGAACCTGACCGAGCGCCTGCTGCAGGCGGCGACGAGCCCGGTCCCCGCCGAGCCCGACCCGACGAACGAGGCGATCGCCGACGCGGCGCTGCGACAGTTCGAGCTCTTCGGCCTCTCGCGCTCGACGATGGACGAGATCTCACGCCGCGCGAAGATCGCCCGCGTCACGCTCTACCGCCGCTTCCCCGGCAAGGACGCCCTGATCGACGCCGTCATGCAGCGCGAGCTGCGGCGCTTCCTCGCCGACCTCGACGACGCGGTCGCCCCCTACGACGACGCCGACGACCGATTCGTCGAGGGCTTCATCTTCGTCCTGAACGCGATGCGCAGCCACCGGCTGCTGCAGCGGGTCCTGGAGAGCGAGCCCGAGACGATCCTCCCCAACCTCACCGTGCAGGGCGCGCCGTTCCTCGGCGCCGCCCGCGAGTACCTCGCCGCGCGGCTCCTGCGCGACTACGGCGAAAACCGCAGCTCGGACGAGGTCCTGATCGTCGCCGACATCGTCGTGCGGCTGCTGCTGTCCTTCCTCCTGACCCCGCAGACGCTCGTCGACCTCGACGACCCCGACGAGGCACGCGCGTTCGCGCTGCGCTACCTGCGCCCGCTGCTCCTGGGCGCCGGCCAGCGCGAGCCATGAGTCGGGCCACCGCCCCGTCGGCCCCCACGGACGCCGGCAGCCAGCCTCAGCTGCGAGCAGAACCCCCGCGTTAGCAGGGGCGTTCGAAGCGCGCCCGAGAGGATTCGAACCTCTGACCTTCGGTTCCGTAGACCGACGCTCTATCCAGCTGAGCTACGGGCGCGTGCCGAGGGCAGTCTAGAGCCCCCAGAGCCGGAGTGCGCACTCCTCGAGGAACGGGAGCGGAGAGGGAGGGATTCGAACCCTCGATGGGGGTTTCACCCCCATACCCACTTAGCAGGCGGGCGCCTTCAGCCACTCGGCCACCTCTCCGTGCCGGGGCAGTCTAGATCATCGATCCGCGCGAGCCGGTGCGGCCGTCGGGAGCCGGAGCGCTCGTTCGGTTCGACGGCGGACGAGCGCGTCACCGTGCCCGCCGACGGCTCAAGGCCACTGCCCACACCGCCGATGCTGGGCCTATCCGCGTCAAATTTGCGCCGGCTGCCGCCCATGACCCTCCCACCCACCACCGGAAGCGCCGCCGACGCCATGCACGCGGTGTCGCGGCTGCTCACCGCCGCCCTCGACGCGCCGAACGCGAGCGTGGTCGAACGGGCGCTCGTCCGCGAGGCCCGCATGCTCTTCGGCGTCAGCACCGTGATGCTGCTCACGATCGAGCCGCGGGAGCACCTGGCCCGCGTTGTGGCCGTCGACGCCGACGAAACGCCCTGCGCGGTCCGTGCCTCGCTCGACGACATCCCCGCGCTGGAGCGCCAGCACCGCCCGTACACCGAGCTCCGCGGCCGGCAGCTCGCCGCCCTGAACCGCCTCTTGGCGCTGCGGACCCCGTTCGGCTTCGCCCTCGCGCTCCCGCTCCGCAGCCGGGACGTCACCGATCACCTGCTGATCCTGGCCGACAGCGATCTCTCGCGGGCCGTCCGGGGCGAGCGCGCCGAGCTCGCCGCCGCCTTCGCCGCCGC
>JACDAP010000329.1 GCA_013695395.1 Solirubrobacterales bacterium | reverse complement strand
GGCGCTCCTCGAGTGCACGGGCCGCGAGCCCGACGCCCCGTCGCCCTGGGGCGACCCCGTCCCCTGGGGATAGCTCCGGGTCTGCGCAGAACTGCGCAGCCTTTGCGAAATCAGAGCGTGAACGCTCACCGTGGCCTACCGCGCGCACTTTCCGCGGCCTTGGTGTTCATATGCGACACCAACCCCGCGGAAGTTGTCCCGACGGCGACCCGCGCAACCGCCGGCTCGGCCCCGACGTCACCATCGCGGCGCTCGCGTCGCGGCAGCACGGGGTCGTCACCCGTGCTCAGCTGCTCGCGAGCGGGCTGACGCCGGGCCAGATCGTCCGCCGCACCCGCCGCGGCCAGCTCCATGTGCTCTACCGCGGCGTCTACGCCGTCGGCCATCGCGAGCTCCCGCGTCGCGGGCGTGCGCTCGCGGCCGCCTGGTCGGCCGGGCCGCGCGGGCTGCTGTTCGACGTTGCCGCCGCTGCCCTCCACGGCGTGCGAGAGAGCAGCGCCGCGCGCTGGGACATTGCGCTCCCCCAGGAGCGCCGGTGGACCGGACAGCGCGGGATCCGCGCGCACGCGGTCTCGACCCTGCTCCCCGAGGACATCACGACGGTCGACGGCGTCCCCGTCACCACCCTGCCCCGAACCGTCGTGGACCTCGCCGCCCGCCATCCGGCCCGCACGGTGGAGAAGGTCCTGAACGAGATGGTCGCGCTGGACGTCTACGACCAGCGCGCGCTCGACACCCTGTTGGACCGCCCCTACCTGCGGGGCACGAAGCAGCTCCGGGCCATCCTCGGCAGGCAGCAGGCCGGCACCACGGTCACCAAGAGCGAGCTCGAGGAGCTGCTCATCGCGCTGTGCGACACCTACGGGATCCCGCGGCCGCGCACGAACGCGTGGGTCATCGGCCTGGAGGTCGATGCGTGGTGGCCGGGCACGCTGCTCGTGGTCGAGCTCGATTCGGCCCGGTTCCACGGGAGCCCGGCCGCCTTCGAGCGCGACCGGGAGAAGGGGAACGAGCTCGTGGTCGGCGGGTACACGCTGCTGCGTTTCACCTGGCGACAGCTCGTGGACGACCCCGCCTGGGTGGCTCGGACGATCCGCACCGCGCTCGCGCGGCTCGGCCGCTGAGCGCGGCCGGCAGGTGAGCCGCGGCGCCCCGGGTCCGAAACTGAAATGGTCGGTAACTGATCGGGATTCGCTACATTCCCACGATGGAGCCTTCCTCGACGACGAAGACCAGCGGCCGCGGCTCGCTGGAAAGCCCTGAGATCCACGAGATCCCCGGCCACGTCATCCCGATCATCGCCCAGGAGTTCGACGACTTCGACACCGAGGCACGCAAGTTCCTCGACGGGGACACGCCGGAGAACGAGTTCATCGGTTTCCGCCTGAAGCAGGGTGTCTACGGCCAGCGCCAGGCCGACGTCCAGATGTGCCGCATCAAGCTGCCGATGGGCGGGGTCACGCCGGAGCAGCTCGAGATGTTCGCCGACGTCACCGAGCAGTACGCGCCGCTGAACAAGGCCCACATCACGACGCGCCAGAACATCCAGATCCACCACATCCCGCTGATGGACATGGCGGCGCTCATCCGGCAGGTCTCCGACTCCGGCCTCTCGAGCCGTGAGGGCTGCGGCAACACGGTCCGCAACGTCACCGGCGACCCGTTCGCGGGCATCGCGGCCGACGAGCTCTTCGACCTCACCCCCTACGCCGGCGCCTACGTGCGCTACTTCGTGCGCCACCCCACGACGCAGCTGATGCCGCGCAAGATCAAGACGGCCTTCGACGGCTCCCCCGGCGTCGATCGCTCGCTCACCGGCATCCACGACATCGCGTTCATCGCGACCGAGAAGGACGGCAAGCGCGGCGTCGAGGTCCGCGTCGGCGGCGGGACGAGCATCATGCCCCGCGTCGCGCCCACGCTCTACGACTTCGTCGGCCTCGACGACGGTGAGTACCTCGAGGTGGCCGAGGCGGTCTTCCGCATCTTCGACCGCACCGACTTCCTGCGCGTGAACCGCGCCCGGGCCCGCATCAAGGTGCTCGTCGACAAGATCGGGATGGACGAGTTCCGCAAGCTCGTGGACGAGGAGCGCAAGGGTGACTGGGTCACCGAGCGCCACTTCGACGTCGAGGGCCTGCGCATGGACATCGACGAGGAGGCCGCTGCTCCCGCGCGCCCGGCCACCACGGCGAGCCCGAACGGCGACCGCTCCGAGTTCGAGCGGTTCGCCAAGAGCAACGTGCGCCCGCAGCGGCAGGAGGGCTTCGTCTCCGTCGAGGCCAAGGTCATCCGCGGCGACCTCAGCCCCGAGCAGCTCCGCGGCCTCGCCGCGATCTCCCGGACGTACTCCGGCGGATGGACCCGCACGACCGTCCACCAGAACTTCCTGCTGCGCTGGGTGCGCGAGGAGGCCGCCTACGAGGTCTGGAGCGAGCTGAAGAAGCTCGGCCTCGGTGATCACGGGGTCGACGAGATCAATGACGTCGTCTCCTGCCCCGGGACCGACTCCTGCAAGCTCGGGATCACCTCGAGCATGGGCCTCAACCGCGCGGTCTCCGAGCGCGTCGAGGCGATGGACATCCAGGACGAGCTGACCAAGCGGATCCACATCAAGATGAGCGGCTGCCCGAACGGCTGCTCGCAGCACCACATCGCGAACATCGGCTTCTACGGCGCCTCGATCAAGGCCGGCGAGCACACGATCCCCGCCTACGTCGCCCACATCGGCGGCAACTACGAGGGCGGCGAGATCATCTACGGCACCCGTCTGAAGGTGCGCCTGCCCGCCAAGCGCGTCCCCGAGGCCGTGGAGCGCTGGATCCGCATGTACGAGGCCGAGCGTGAGGAGGGCGAAGTCTTCAACGCCTTCGCGGAGCGCGTCACCGGCAAGCGCTTCGAGGACGAGGTCCGCCCGCTCGCGATGCCCGCCGAGTTCGGCCTGCAGACCATGGACCAGTTCATCGACTGGACGAAGAAGGTCCCCTTCCAGGTCGTGCGGGGCGAAGGCGAATGCGCGGTCTAGAGGAGACCCTGCAGAAGGCGGCGGCCCACGAGCGGCTCACGTTCCTCTGCTCCTTCCAGAAGGAGGAGTCGGTGATCCTTGACGCGCTGCTGCCCCTCGCACCCCACACGCGCGTGGTCACGATCGACACCGGCGTGCTCTTCCCCGAGACCCTCGCCACCTGGCGCGCGTTCGAGGAGCGCTTCGGCGTGCAGGTCGAGGTCGAGGACGCCGCCGACCACGAACGGCCCTACACCGGCCCCGCCGAGCACTGCTGCTCGCTCGGCGATCCGCCGCCAAAGGTCGCCGCGCTTGAGCGGGCGCTGGCCGGCAGCGAGGGCTGGATCACCGGCGTCCGCCGTGAGCAGGGTCCCACCCGCGCGGGAACGACGCTCGTCGAGTGGGACCAGAAGCGCTCGATGTGGAAGTACAACCCGCTCGCCGAGTGGACCGAGAAGGACCTCTGGGCGCGGATCCACGAGCGCGAGCTGCCCTACAACGTGCTGCACGACCGCGACTACGAGTCGATCGGCTGCGCCACCTGCACTCAGCCCGGTGCCGGGCGCGAAGGCCGCTGGGCCGGCACCGCCAAGACCGAGTGCGGACTGCACGTCTGATGGATCCCATCTACATCGTCTTCGGCCTCGGCGTCGGCGTCCTCGTCGGCCTCACCGGCATCGGCGGCGGCTCGCTCATGACGCCGCTGCTGATCCTCGTCGGCGGCGTCTCGCCCGCGGTCGCCATCGGCACCGACCTCGCCTACGGGGCGATCACGAAGACGGTCGGTGGCTGGCGCCACCTGCGCCAGGGGACCGTCGACCTCGGCATCTCGAAGTGGATGGCGTTCGGCTCAGTGCCCGGCTCGGTCGCGGGCGTCGCGCTCTCCACCCGGATCGACGTCGAGGCGCTGCTGATCATCGTCGCCGTCGCGCTCTCGATCGCCGCCCTGGCCATCCTCGGGCGCGCCTTCATCCGCGCGCCGAAGGAGACCGAGTCCGTCGACATGCACCGCCGCCACCGAACGAGCGCCGTGGCGATCGGCGTCGTGCTCGGCGCGATGGTCGGCATGACCTCCGTCGGCTCGGGCGCGCTGATCGGGCCGATCCTCATCCTGCTCTACCGCCTCACGCCGCACCGCGTGGTCGGCACGGACGTCTTCCACGCCGCGATCCTGCTGTGGACCGCGAGCATCGCCCATGGCGTCGTGGGCAACATCGACTATCTCCTGACCGCGACGATCCTCATCGGCTCGATCCCCGGCGTCTGGATCGGCACCTCCATGCTGACCCGCGTCCCCGCGGCCGGCCTGCGCCCGCTGCTGGCCTGCGTCCTGCTCGCCGCCGCGCTCGGCATCGCCACCAAGGCCGGGCTCACACTTCCGGCCGTCGGGATCGTCGGCCCGCCGCTGGCCCTCGGCGCGCTGTTCTTCGCCCTCCACCGCCTGCGCCCGGCGCCGCCGCCGACGCTCGCTGAGGTCACCCCGCCGGAGGCCATCCCCGCATGAGCGGCACGTCGGTTCGCACCCTCACCCACCTGCAGGCCCTCGAATCCGAGGCGATCCACGTCATGCGCGAGGTCGCCGCCGAGCTCGAGCACCCGGTGCTGCTCTTCAGCGGCGGCAAGGACTCGATCGTCCTGTTGCGCCTGGCCGAGAAGGCGTTCCGCCCCGCGCGCTTTCCCTTCCCGCTCATGCACGTCGACACCGGGCACAACTTCCCCGAGGTCATCGAGTACCGCGACCGCCGGGTGGCCGAGCTCGGCGAGCGGCTGATCGTCGCCTCCGTCCAGGAGTCGATCGACACCGGCCGCGTGAAGGAGCAGACCGGTCCGCGCGCCTCGCGCAACCAGCTGCAGACCACGACGCTGCTCGACGCGATCGAGGAGCACGGCTTCGACGCCGCGTTCGGCGGGGCCCGCCGGGACGAGGAGCGCGCCCGGGCGAAGGAGCGGATCATGAGCTTTCGCGACGACTTCGGCACCTGGGATCCGCGGCGCCAGCGCCCCGAGCTCTGGAACCTCTACAACGGGCGCCTGCGCAAGGGCGAGCACGTCCGCGTCTTCCCGATCTCCAACTGGACCGAGCTCGACGTGTGGCAGTACATCGCCGAGGAGCAGTTGGAAGTGCCGAACATCTACTTCTCGCACGAGCGTGAGGTCTTCGCCCGGGACGGGATGCTCTACGCGACCTCCGACCACATGGAGCTGATGGAGGGCGAGGAGCCGTTCACCACGCGGGTCCGCTACCGGACCGTCGGCGACATGAGCTGCACGGGCGCCGTCCAGTCCGACGCGCCGGATCTCGAGAGCGTCGTGACCGAGATCGCCGCCACCCGCATCACCGAGCGTGGGGAGACCCGCGCGGACGACCGCGTCAGCGAGGCCGCGATGGAGGACCGGAAGGTGGCCGGCTATTTCTAGGCGACGAAGCCCACCGGAAAGGTCGGGCGTCCGTGTGCCACCGCCCGCGGTGCGTAGGTCCGCCACAGCGTCGAATCGTCGCTTCTTCCCGCATGGCGGGAACAATCGACATCTCGACGGGAGCGCAGACGCATGACCGACCTGCTGAGACTCGCCACCGCGGGCTCCGTCGACGACGGGAAGTCCACCCTCATCGGGCGGCTGCTCTACGACGCCAAGGCGATCCTCGCCGACCAGATGGAGCACGTCGAGGAGGTCTCCAAGCGCCGCGGCTCGGACGTCCCCGACCTCGCGCTGCTCACCGACGGCCTGCGTGCCGAGCGCGAGCAGGGCATCACGATCGACGTCGCCTACCGCTACTTCGCCACGCCGAAGCGCAAGTTCATCCTGGCCGACACGCCCGGCCACGTGCAGTACACGCGCAACATGGTCACGGGCGCCTCGACGGCGGACCTTGCGATCGTGCTCGTCGACGCGCGGCACGGCGTCGTGGAGCAGACGCGGCGCCACGCCTTCCTCGCGAGCCTCCTCGGCATCCGCCACCTCGTCCTGGCGGTCAACAAGATGGACCTCGTCGACTGGGAGCAGGCGACCTACGATCGGGTCGTCGCGGACTTCGGCGCGCTCGCCGAGCAGCTTCGCGTCCCGGACGTCGTCGCGATCCCGATGAGCGCGCTCCTCGGTGACAACATCGTCGACCGGAGTGCCAACCTTTCCTGGTACGACGGGCCCGCGCTGCTCGAGCACCTGGAGGCCGTCGAGGTCCACGAGGAGATCGCGCTCGAGGGCGCGCGCTTCCCGGTCCAGTACGTGATCCGCGACCAGGCCACCGACTACCGCGGGTACGCCGGCCAGGTCGCCGGCGGGGTGCTCCGGGTCGGCGACGCCGTGCAGGTCCTCCCCGGCGGCCGCACGACGACGGTCGCCGCGATCGACACCTTCGAGGGGGAGATCGTCGCCGCGCCCGCCGGGCAGTCGGTGACCGTCCGCCTGGCCGACGACATCGACGTCGCCCGCGGCGACCTCCTGGCCGCCGGCCCCGCGCCGCTCGCCTCCCGCGAGCTCACCGCTGAGGTCTGCTGGATGGCCGAGGCCCCGCTGCGCGCCGGTGGCCGGTACGCCCTGAAAGCGGCAACCAGCAGCGTGCGTGCGATCGTCGACGAGGTGTCCGACCGGCTCGACGTCGCGAACCTCACCGCCTTCCCTGGCCCGGCGGAGCTCGCGCTCAACGACATCGGACGGGTGAGGCTCCGCGTCTCCCGCGAGCTGGCCGTCGATCCCTACGCCGTCAACCGCGCGACCGGCTCGTTCATCCTCGTCGACGAGGCCTCGAACGAGACCGTCGGCGCGGGCATGGTGCTGGCCCCCACCTGACGAGAGACTTTCCTCGACCTGCCGGTCACCTTCTGGCAAGATGGCGCACATGCGCTCGGCTCTCGTGTCGGCAGCGACACTCCTGCTCGGACTGATGAGCACCGCGACGGCCCAGGCCGCCCCTGACTGGTCGCCGCCGACACCGCTGCCCGCGACGTGGGCCACGGCCTCGCTCGGGTTCGACGGCACCGGGACGCAGACCGCAGGACACGTCGACCTCATCAGCCTGAGCCCGCTGGTCACCCGCGTCGGGCTCGCGACCCGCGGGCTCGACGGCGCCTACACCGAGCAGCTGGGCCTCGACTCCACGCCGGGCGACGCCCCGGTCACCGCCGAGGTCGCGGTGGCCCCGAACGGTGCCGCCGCCGCCTGCGTGGTCCGCCTCGTCGGGCCCGACCTGGCCACGGCGAAGCAGCGATACACGGCGACCTACCGGCCCGCCGGCTCGTCGACCTGGGAGAGCCCCGAGCTCCTCGGCGAAGACGTCGCGAAGGGCTCCAGCCAGCCCTGCCGGCCGGTGATCGGCCCCGGCGGGACCGCCGCCGTGAGCTTCGAACCGCTGACCAACGTGCCCCCTCCCTTCCAAGAGCACGTGAGCCAGGTGCGGCTCGCCGTCCACCCGCCCGGCGGAGGCTGGTCGACGACGTCGCTCTCCACCTCCGGCCTCGACGCCGAGTTCGCCCGGATCGCCGTGGACGCGGCCGACACCGTCACCGTCGGCTGGCGTGAGCGCTACGCGGGCGCCGCGACCGCGGACAAGGCCGACGACAAGTACGCGATCCGTGCGCGCCTGCGCAACGCCTCCAACGGCGTCCTTGGTGCCACCCAGAACGTGATGGGCAGCGACACCGGGATTGCGTCTACCCCGTCCCTCGCGGTCGGCCCCGACGGGCGCGCGATCATCGCGTGGCAGTGGAGCCGTGCCGAGCCCCAGGTGTGGACGGCGGAGCGCAGCTCGGCCAGCGGTAGCTTCGCTGCCCCCTCCCAGCTGATCGCCGACGGGACCGCCACCTCGAGCTTTCCCCTGGCCGTCGGGATGAGTCCGGGAGGCACGAGCCACGTCCTCTTCGAATACGGGGGAGCGAACTCCTCGCAGGATTACGTCGGGCTCGTGCGCCGCCCGCCTGGCGGGAGTTTCACGGCCCCGACGGCTGCCTCTCCGAAGAACACGGGTCCCCTTGCCGGTCAGCTCGCGTTCCTCGGCAGCGACGCCTTCGCCGCCTACGCCGGTACGTTCGCCGGGGGCGGCCCATCGACCACGATCCTCCAGGGGGTCCGCTGGGGTGCGAACTCACCGAGCTTCGACGGCTTCCGGGACCTGCTTGCCCCGCCCGCCGGCGCGGACCTCCGGGACGCCAAGGCCGACAACGACGGAAGCGTCGTGGTGACCTACACGACGCCGGCCGACGGGCGCGCGGGCGTCGTGGCCTACGACGGGGGCGCGCCGAAGCTCCTCTCCGCGTCGGTCCCCCCGGCGGCGAGCACGGGGGTGGCGGTCGCGCTCAGCGCGACGTTCGCCGACGCGTGGTCGAGCGTCGAGCCGACCCGCTGGGACTTCGGCGACGGAACGCCCGGCGCGACCGGCAAC
>JACDAP010000327.1 GCA_013695395.1 Solirubrobacterales bacterium | reverse complement strand
CGGGAGCTCCGGTACCGGACGGTGCACTGCCGCCCTTGGCGACCTCGCCGAGCACTCCGGCTGCGCCGCCGTAGGCATCGGTCGTCGCATTCTGCGCAGTTGCTGGAGCTGCCATCAACAGAGCCATCGAGGCCGCAAGGCCGAGCGTCCGTGTCGTCATAACTTCCCTTTCGGTCTGCTTCGCTGGCCACGATGGTCAGCTCTTCGCAGTCCGATCTTTGCCGAGATGGTCAGTTATGAAACCATGATCGGCTTGCATCCGGTCGATCGTCACATTCGCATGGTCAGGACCCATAAAGTAGTCGATTTGCTGGAGTTTCTGGCGCCCAGAGTTCCCCTCGGAACGACTACGCGTTCTTCACGCTGTCAGGCAACGAACATGGGCCAGCGCGTTCCCGTCACCATCACCATGGATGCCGCAGCCCCTTGTACGTTCCTTCGAGGAGGCCTCGGAGCTTGAAGGCGGCCACCACGAGACGGGTGCGGGAGCGCCGTCGTCCGGCGCTCGCGGTCATCCTGGCGAGGTCGATGAACCCCAGGTGCCACAACCACACCCCTGCGAGGACGTCGCCCGTGCGCAGGTGCTTCATCGAGAAGCCGGACCAGCCACGCATGTACCGCTCGTACTGCGGACCGAGGTCGGACGTCGTGCGCCACTGATCGTGGGCGGCGATCACCCGCGGAACCAATGCGGCCGAGCCCCCGGCCCGCAGAAAGCGGAAGTTGATGTCCATGTCCGCCGACGACGGGAAGGCCGGCGCGCCCGCTCCCAGCCGCTCGTCGAACCCCTCCAGCTCGACCAGGGTCGTGCGCCGGAACGCCTGGTTGAGCGTGAACCCGATCAGCCACGGTCGCAGCCAGCGCCCGGCGAGGACGCGCTCGACCTCCACGGGGAATGCGCTCACCGTGAGGTACCCGTCGTCGTCCTGGCCCGTGGCCGGCGTGTGGCCCATGATGATGGAGCACTCCGGGTGCCGCACGATCGCGCGGCGCATCTCGGCCATCCAGTCGGGAGCCGTCAGGACGTCGTCGTCGAGATAGACGACCCAGTCCGCGGTGCTCGCCTTCCAACCGATGTTGCGCGCCCGCGCCACCCCGCGGCCCGGATCTTTGATCAGCCGCCAGCGCGGCTCACCGTCGACGCGGTCCTGCAACACCGGATCGGACGCGCTCTGGTCGACGATCACCGTCTCGAAGTCCGGGTCGGACTGCGCCGTGAGCGTGTCGAGCGTGCGACGCAGGACCTGCGGCCGGTCGCGCGTGCAGATCACCACCGCCACGCTGGGAGCCGGCCCGGTCCGGGACTGACCGTCGGTGACCGCGAGCGGCCCGCGTGCGGCGGCAAGGTCGAGCGCCTGTCCCTCGCCGCGGAGCTCCTCGCGCAGCCCCCGCCACTTGCGCTGGAAGTGGAAGTGCGCGATGAGCTGGCGCAGCGCGTGGCGGGAGAACGGCTTGGCGGCCGACGTTCGCCGGTAGTCGTGGATGACCCGCGCGTCGGGCTCGTAGAGGATCTGCCAGCCCGCGCGTCGCATCGCGAAGCACCAGTCGGCGTCATCGTGCCCGAACCAGATGGCCTCGTCGATCTCGCCCGCGTCGGCCTGGGCCTCCGCGCGGAAGAGCTGGCAGGCGCCGAGCACGTACTCGGCCAGCCTGCGCTCGTGCGGCTCGCCGGCCAGCAGGTGGCGGCGCATCGCGCGCCGGTGTTCGAAGATCCCGCGCAGGCCCGGCAGGCGCAAGAAGGGAAGCATCAGCGGCGGGAAGCGTCGAGGGCTCAGCTGGAGCTCCCCGCTCGGGTAGACCAGCCGCGGTCCCACGAGCCCGACCCGGGGCATCTGCTCGAGACGGGCGACCATCGTCGCCAGCGCCCCCGCGGTCAGCCGCGCGTCCGAGTCGATGAACATGCGGTACCGGCCCGTGGCCCGGCGCAGGCCGTAGTTGCGGGCGGGTAGCCCCTCGTTGGTGGCCAGCCGGACCACCTCGACGCCGGGGAAGTCACGGGCGACCGCGTCCGCCGTGCCGTCCGAGGAGCCGTTGTCGACGACGATCGTCTCGAGCGTCAGCTCACCGGCGAGCTCCTCGAGGTTGCGCAGGCAGCCGAGCACCTCCTCGCGCACGTCGAAGGCGATGATGATCGCGGTGACGTCCGGCGCCGGCCCGCCGGCCATCACGCGGTCCTCCCCGCGGCGGCGAGGCGATGCTTCGCCCACATGTACGCGAAGTCCGTGATGGCGCGCAGCGACTGCTTGCTCATGGGGTTGCTCCGGGTGAAGTGCTGGTAGGCGTGGACGACCTCGGCCGCTGGCACGTAGTGGACCTCAAGCCCGGCGGCCCACGCCCGCAGGCACCAGTCGCAGTCCTCCCCGCCGTGAGAGAAGATGCGCTCGTCGTAGCGCCCGATGCGCGCGGGCAGCTCCGCCCGGAAGCCCTGGCAGGCGCCCATGAGCCAGTCGACGGGCCGGGCCGACGCATGGTCGAACTCGCGCATGAGGTGCCGGTTGACGGTCCGGCGATGCTCGAAGACGCGATCGAGCGGGGCACGGCGCAGGAGCGGCAGCAACAGCGGCGGCCGGCGCCGGCAGGACAGCTGGACCGTGCCGTCCGGATCGAGCAGTCGGGCGCCGACGACACCGACCTCCGGGTGCTCGTCGAGATAGCCGACGAGGCGGTCGACCGAACCGGGCAAGGGGACCGTGTCGGCGTCGAGCATCAGGATCACCCGGCCCCGAGCACGGTCGAGCGCCTGGTTGCGCGCCGGGGTGATCCCGAGGTTGACCGGGTTGCGGAGTACGACGACGTGCGGACGCTCGCGCAGGACCGTCGCGGTCTCGTCGGTCGAGCCGTTGTCGACGACGAGCACCTCGTGGCTGCGCGTGCCGAACGCCGCAGGAAGCGCGTCCAGGCAGGCGGTGAGGTGTCCCGCGGCGTTCCACGCGACGACGCAGACGCTGACGTCCGGGGCGTCAGCCATCTCGGACCTCGCGGGCCGAAATCGCGTCAGCGGCGCTGAGTACGGCGAGGAGCGCCAAGAGCGTCGTCGCGGTGCTCTCGAGGAACGTCACGTCGAATAGGCTGTGCACGACAAAGGCCGCCAGCATGGCAAAGCCCGCGCGGCCGAGCGGCTGCGCCCATGGCACCCGGCGGTACCGCAGGCGCTTGGACAGGAGGGCGGCCGCCACGAGGGCCGCCACCAGCGCGCTGAGGCCGAGCGCGCCCTGCTCCGCCGCGGTGTTGATGAACAGGTTGTGGGCGTGCGGCGGCGGCTCGAAGATCGCCTGGGGGAGGAACTGCTTGGCCGGGACCTTGGCCTGAGCGTAGGCGTCCGGGAAGCCGCCGGGCCCGACCCCGAGCAGCGGATCGCTCGCGAACACGGACAGCCCGGTCGTCCAGAAGCTCGTCCGGGTCGCGACCTCGCTCCCGTCCTCGTTGAGCGTGCTGAAGCGCTCCTTGAGGATCTCGGGACCGCCGAGGAGGAGCCCGAGGACCAGGAGGGGCGCGAGGGTCACCGACCAGCGCGGCCGGATGAAGAAGAGCGGGATGACCGCGACGGCGATCAGTGCGGCCCGCGAGAACGTCACGTAGATTCCGGCCACCGACAGGACGAGCGCCAGGCCGCCCAGCAGGCGACCGGGCCCTCGGTAGAGGACGGCGGCGGCGGCGAACGGGACGAGGAGCAGCAGGAAGCCAGCGACCTGGTTGGGTGAGCCGGAGGCGAACGCGACCCGGGTGACCAGGGTCCCGGTCCCGACGAAGAACCCGGTGCCGCCGCCACCTCCGCTGAGGTACAGGAACGTCGCGTAGCCGCCGACCCCGATGGCGATCGCCGACAGCCCGCGGACGACGAACAGCACCTGCGCCCGCTCGCGCAGCAGCAGGGTGATCGCGACGAACAGCATCGCCCCCGTGGCCAGCGCACGCAGGACGGGGAACGCCTCGTCGAGCGCGCCGTCGGTGGTCAGCAGGGACACCATGGGCACCACGAGCAGGGCGAGGACGAACGGGCCGAGAGCCGGCAGCGCCACGCCCGGGGCCCCCGCCGCCCGCGGGGCCAGCAACGCCAGCGCGAGCAGCCCCACCGTGCCGGCCAGCGGCAGCAGCCACGGGGGGTTGCCGAGGACCTGCAGGGGCGAGAGCGCCACGAGCGCCAGGACCGCGGTGACGCCGATCTCCGGGCGCCCCGGGGTCGCCAGCGCGACCGAGAGGACGATGACCAGGCCGATCCCCGCCAGCGGCTGCCCGAGGAACGCGGCCTGGACCGACGCGGCGACGAAGAGGCACGCGGCGAGAACCACCGCCGCGGTCAGCGCCAGCGAGCGAAGCTGCCCCCAGGGGTGCCAGGCCGTCACGTCGACCGTTCTGCGCCGTCGGGGAAGCGGGCGTCGTCGCGGCCACCGGCAGGCCTGGTTCGCACGTCCGACAAGACGGCGCAGACTACAGTCCGGCCCGGGCATGCCGACGACCCCTCCCCCGACGCGCCGGCCGCTGGTGCACTACGCGCCGTGGCCGTTGGACTACCCCAATGCGGTGCCCAAGCGCGAGGCCTCGGCGTTCGCCGCGGCCGGGTACGACACGGTCTACGTCGCAGGGATCGGCATCCGCAACCCGCGTGCGAGCAGCGCCTTGAAGGCGCTCGACCGGCTCGGGCGCGTGGCGCGAGGCCCCCGGCCGGCGGCCGCCGCGGGTGGCACCGCGTTGCGCACCGCGAGCCTGCTCGTCGCGCCGCCGAGGCAGCGCCTCACCTTCCGCCGGGGCAACGCGCGGTGGGTCGCCGCGCAGCTGCGCCGGATGGCCGCGCCGTGGCCCGAGGCCGTCGCGTGGATCTGGTACCCGACGCCCGAGCTCGTCGACGCGCTCGCGCTGGCGCGGCCGGCCGCCGTGGTCTACGAGGCATACGACGCGCTCGAGTTCACGCCAGGCATGACGGGTCGGTGGAAGGAGCGCATCCTCGCCGCCGATCACGCGCTGGCCTCGAGCGCCGACGCGGTGATCGCCACGAGCCAGGCGCTCGTGGACCGCTACGCCGAGCTGGGGATCCCGGCCGAGCACATGCCGCCCGGGGTCGACGTCCCGGCGGTCGTGGCTCCGCGGCGCAACGACGCGGTCACGGCGGGCTTCGTCGGCACGCTGGACCACCGGGTGGACGTGTCCTGGATCCGGGCGCTCGCGGCGCAGCGGCCGGACTGGAGGATCCGCCTGGTCGGCCCGGTGCAGGAGAGCTTCCCCACGCAGGGCTTCGACGACCTGGCGAACGTCGTGCTCGAGCCGCCGGTCCCCAACGACCGCCTGCACACGACGATCGCGGGCTTCGACGTCGGCCTGATGCCGTACGTGCGCGACGAGCTCGCGCGGTACATGTCGCCGGTGAAGAACCTCGAGTTCATGGCTGCGGGCATCCCCGCCGTCGCGCCGCCGCTGCGCGCACTGGAGCCCTTCCGCGACCTCCTCTACTTCGCGAGCAGCGCGGAGGAGTTCGCGTCGGCGGCGCAGCGGGCGGTCGCCGAGGACGACGAGGGCCGCGTCTGCGCGCGCCGGGCGGCCGCGCGGGAGCAGTCGTGGCCGCATCGGCACCGCGCGCACCTCGACCTCCTGCATCGTCTAGGTGTCCAGCCTGGAGGCTGAACGTTGCGCTCGACGATCGGTGGACCGATCGGAAAGGCATGCAGCGCTTCCTCACCAGCCTCCTCGTCGCCCTGATGGTGCTTTTCGCGGGGGCCGCATCTGCGCAGGCCGCCCCCCAGGTCGGGGCGGTGACCGACATCTCGTGGGGCATCCCCGCCGCGGACGTCACGAAGACCATCGCGATCCTCAAGACCAACGGCATCCGCACGGTGCGCGTCAACATGAACTGGCGCGAAGGCGAGCAGCGGGGCAAGGGGATCATGGACCCCTGGGCGTTCGCGCGAATGGACGGCGTGATCGACGAGGTCCGTGCCGCCGGCCTCGAGGTGCTCATGCCGATCTCCGACGGGGTGCCGTACTGGGCGTCGGCGGACCCCCAGAAGCGCATCGTGGACGGCCGCGAGGTCTACAACCAGAACTACAAGCCGACCAACCCGCAGGACTACGCGGACTTCGCGGCGTTCGTGGCTCGGCGGTACGCCCCCAAAGGTGTGCACCTCTACGAGGTCTGGAACGAGCCGAACCTCGCCCGCTTCTGGCCGTCAGGGCCCAACCCGGCCGAGTACGTCGCGCTCCTGCGCGCAGCCCATCCGGCGATCAAGGCCGCCGACCCGGAGGCGCGCATCATCCTCGGCGGCCTCTCCAAGAGCGACGCGAAGTACCTCGACGGCGTCTACGCTGCCGGCGGCAGGCCGTACTTCGACATCGCAGCCGTGCACCCGTACACGGGCTCGGTGGACCCGGAGTGGTGCTGGAACCTCCCGGGGACCACGACCCGCGCGCCCGACGCGTTCTGCGGCCTCGAAGAGGTCCGGCGCGTCATGGAGCGGAACGGCGACAGCGCGAAGAAGATGTGGCTGACCGAGTTCGGCTGGTCGACCTCGACGTCGGAGTACGGGGTCAGCGAGTCCAAGCAGGCCGACTACCTGACCCGTTCGGTCGCCCGGCTCGGGAGCTACCCCTGGGTGGAGCGCGCCTACTGGTACGCCATGCGCAACTTCCACGTGCTCAAGGACGAGCCCGCGAACCTCGAGGCGAACTTCGGTGTGCTGCGCACGGACTTCTCGCCCAAGCCGGCTCTCGCTGCGTTGCGCGGCGCTGCCGCCCTGACCGCGCCGGGAATCGTTCCCGCCCCGGAAGCTGCGCCGGAACCCGCTCCCACCCCCAGCCCGGGTGAGGTCGTGCCCACCGCCCCGGAGCCCACCGTCGAGCCGACGCCCCTTCCCGAGACCGCTCCGGTCGTCGAGCCCACGCCGGCGCCGGTGACGGCCCCGACCTTGGAGCCTGCCCCCGCCAAGGTCCGCCCGTCGAAGCGCCTGCGGGTGAAGTTCTCAGGGCTCGCCACCGCGAGGACGGGCGTCGAGGTGACCGCCCGCATCGGTGGCGTCGCCCGCAAGACGCTCCGCCGTCTGACGCTGACCGACAAGGGGACCGCGAGCGGCAAGCGCGTGCAGGTCCGCAACGTGAAACGCCGCGCCTGGCAGTCGGTCGCGACGCCGAGCGGCAGCTCGCTGCGGCGCGGATCCTTCTGGTCACCCGCCGGGTCACCGAAGCACTATGTGGGCGCGTCGGGGCAGATCCGCTTCCGCATCCGTTCGACGGGCCGCACCTCACGCGTCCACCTGAGCGCGGACGGCGTCGGGCTTCGCGCCGGGTTCTGACGGCGACCTGGCAGGGGCCGGCACGGACTACCCTCCGCCCGATGCCCAGGGCAAGTGCGATCGTTCGCGTGAAGAACGAGGCGGCGACCCTCGAGCGCACCCTCTCGTCCCTGCGCGCGCAGACGGTCGTGCCCGAGATCATCGTCGTGGACTCGGGGTCGACCGACGGGTCGCTGGAGATAGCGCGGGGCAATTGCGACGCGCTCGTCGAGATCCCGTCCTCGCAGTTCAGCTACGGACGTGCGCTCAACATCGGTGCGCAGCGGGCGTCGTCGCCCTTTCACTTTGCGCTCTCGAGCCACTGCGTTGCGCCCCGCCATTGGGTCGAGGGAGCGCTGGCGCACTACGACGCTTCCGAGGTCGCGGGGGTTTGCGGCACCCAGACGTTCTCCGACAAGACGCCGGTCCTGCGGCCCTTCGTCCAGGACGCCGCCTACGCCGCCGCTCATCCCAGGTGGGGATTCTCGAACCACGCGTCCTCGTGGCGCGCCGCGGCGTGGGAGCGCTTCCCGTTCAACGAGGACCTCGACTACACCGAGGACAAGGAGTGGGCGCACCGTGTGCTGCGCGCCGGGTGGACGATCGTCTTCGATCCCGCGCTGTGGGTGGACATGTCGCACGGCTGGCAGAGCAGCGTCGACCTGTACCACCGCCAGCGCCGAGCCACGCTGGCCACCTCGACGTTCATCTCGCTGCCGCGCTACGGCCTGCGGGAGCTGGCCGTCGACTGGTGGACGGACACGCCTCGCGATCGCCACTCGAGGGCCTTCCACCGGTTCGTCAACTACCGGCGCATGGCCGGCCTGCTCGGGCTCTACCGCGGATCCGCGCCGACCCGGGACTCGTCCAGGTGAGCTTCCGGACACGGACGGCCACCGCCGACCGGCCGCCGCCGCACCTCATCCGCGCCAGCGCGGTGCGCAACGCCTCGATGCTGACGCTCGCCACCCTGACCGCGCGCGCGAGCATGTTCGCCCTGGGCATCGTCCT
>JACDAP010000140.1 GCA_013695395.1 Solirubrobacterales bacterium | reverse complement strand
ACCTTCAGCAGCCGCGTCCGGGTGCCGTCGAACTTCGCCAGCGCGGTGAAGACCACGGTGCGGATCGGGACGTTGATGCCGACGCCGAGCGTGTCGGTGCCGCAGATCACCTTGAGCAGCCCGGCCTGGGCGAGCTGCTCGACGAGGCGTCGGTAGCGCGGGAGCATCCCCGCGTGGTGGACTCCGATTCCGCCGCGGACGAGCTTGGAGAGCACGCGCCCGAAGCCCGCGGTGAACCGGAAGGCCCCGATCTCCTCGGCGATCGCGTCGCGCTCCTCGCGCGTGCAGAGCTTCGCGGAGAGCAGCGACTGCGCGCGCTCGAGCGCCGAGGCCTGGGTGAAGTGGACGACGTAGATCGGAGCCCGGTCCTGCTCGACGAGCTCCTCGAGCAGCTCGTGCAGCGGCTGGAGCGACCAGGCGTGGGTGAGCGGCACCGGACGCTCGATCCCCGCGATCACCGCGGTCTCCCGCCCGGTCCGCACGGTGAGGTCCTCGGCGATCTTCGTCACGTCGCCGAGCGTCGCGGACATGAGCACGAACTGGGCGTTCGGGAGGCAGAGCAGCGGCACCTGCCAGGCCCAGCCGCGCTGCCCGTCGGCGTAGTAGTGGAACTCGTCCATGACGACCTGGCCGACGTCCGCGCCCGGCCCCTCGCGCAGCGCGATGTTCGCGAGCACCTCGGCGGTGCAGCAGATGATCGGCGCGTCCGGGTTGACCGACGCGTCCCCGGTGAGCATCCCGACGTTCTCGGCACCGAAGTCCCGGCACAGCGCGAAGAACTTCTCGCTCACGAGCGCCTTGATCGGCGCCGTGTAGAACGTCGTGCGGTCCTCGGCCAGCGCGGCGAAGTGGGCGGCCACCGCGACCAGGGACTTGCCCGAGCCGGTCGGCGTGGCGAGCACGAGGTTGTTGCCGCTGAAGAGCTCGATCGCCGCCTCCTCCTGGTGGGCGTAGAGCGTCGTGCCCTGCTCCTGCGCCCATCCGGTGAACGCCTCGTAGAGCTCGTCGGCGCCGGGGGTGAGGGGAAGGGCGGCGAGGAGGCTCATCGGTCGTGCGCTCACGCTAGCCGGGCGGGCTGCTGCTAGGACTCCCCCGGTGACGACGCTGGAGGCGATCTACGTGCTCGCCGCGGGCCTGGCCGCCGGGACGATCAACGGCGTCATCGGCTCGGGGACGCTCATCACCTTCCCGGTGCTGCTCTCGCTCGGGTACGCACCGGTGGTCGCGAACGTGACGAACACGGTCGGGCTCGTGCCGGGCTCGGTCGCTGCGGTCTACGGATACCGGAAGCGGCTGCGCGGCCACTGGCGCTGGGCGCTCGGCTTCGCCGCCTTCAGCGCGATGGGCGCGCTCGTCGGCTCGATCCTGCTGCTCGAGCTTCCCGCGAGCGTGTTCCGGGTGATCGTCCCGGTGCTCATCGCGGTCGCGCTCGTGCTCGTCGCCTTCCAGCCGCGGATCTCCCGGGCGATCCTCGAGCGGCGGTCTGCCGCGGGCACCACGCCCGACGGCCGCGCGCTCCGCGGCGGCGTCGGCCTGACGGGCGTCTACGGCGGCTACTTCGGCGCCGCGCAGGGCGTTCTGCTGTTCGCCCTGCTCGGGACCGCGCTGCCGGAGGACCTCCAGCGGGTCAACGCGCTGCGCAACCTGCTGGCGGGGACCGCGAACGGGACGGCGGCGATCGTCTTCCTGCTCGTCGCCGACGTGCAGCCGCTCGCCGCGCTGCTGATCGCGGTCGGCGCGACCGCGGGTGGCCTGCTGGGCGCTCGCATCGGGCAGCGCCTCTCGCCCACCGCCCTGCGCGCGGCCGTGGTCGTCGTCGGCCTGGTCGCGATCGTCCAGGTGCTGCGCTGACGGGTCCGCCGCGCTCAATCGCTCCATTCGGAATGGATCGGCAGCAACGGATGGGGTACCGCCGCACGCATGGATCGGAGCGACGCACGGCGTCGCCGCGAACTCCGGGCGTGGAAACGGGTACTGGCGACACGTTTCCACGCCGGCTGTGAGGACGGCGAACTCCCGGCGTGCAAACGGGTGCTGATGGCACGTTCTCACGCCCGCTGTCGTTCCCGCCCACCGCCCCCCGCACGCCACCTCCTCCTTGCGCGGTGAGACCCCGGTGGAACAGACTCGGGCATGTCGAACACCCGCCCCGCCCCCGTCGCCGCGACCGTCGCCGACCTGACCCCGGAGTACTTCGCCGCGGTGCTCGACCGCCCCGGAGCGCAGGTGGCCTCGATCCAGGCGATCGGGACCGGGCAGATGAGCCAGAACCACCGGGTCCGCTTCGCCGACGGTGCGCAGCCGGAGAGCGTGGTGGTGAAGCTCGCCTCGACCGACGAGAACAGCCGCGGCACCGGGGTCGGCATGGGCGCCTACCGGCGGGAGGTCGCCTTCTACGAGCACCTCGCCCCCCGGATCGGCGCCCCACTCGTCGGCTGCCTGCACGCCGCCTACGACGAGGCGGAGGGCTGGTTCACGCTCGTGCTCGAGGACATCGCCGGCGCCGCGCAGGGTGACCAGATCGCGGGCGCGAGCATCGAGCAGGCCCGCAGCGCCGTCCGGGCACTGGCCCGCATCCAGGCGCCCGTACTCGGGGACCTGCACGTGGGCAGCGAGAGCTTCCTCAACCTCCCCAATCCGCTCGACCAGGCGCTCACCACGGCGCTCCTGCCCGGCTTCCTCGAGCGTTACGGCGATCGGGTCGCGCCCGAGCACGCGGAGGTCTGCCGCACGTTCGTCGCGGTGCTCGACGCCTGGGTGGCCGACCGCCGCCCGCCGCTCGGCCTCATCCACGGCGACTACCGGCTCGACAACCTCCTCTTCGAGGACGGCCAGGCCGACTGCCGCGTCGTCGACTGGCAGACGGTCTCCTGGGGCCCCGCGCTCGCCGACCTCGCCTACTTCGTCGGCAGCTCCTTCTCGCCCGAGGAGCGTCGCGCGCACGAGGAGGAGCTCGTCCGCCTCTGGCACGACGAGGTCGTCGCCCAGGGCGTCCACTCGGTCTCCTACGAGCTCGCCTGGGAGGAGTACCGCCGCCAGTGCTTCGGCGGGATCCTCATGGCGATCGTCGCCGCGATGGTCGTCGAGCGGACCGACCGGGGCGACGACATGTTCATGGCGGTCCTCGGCCGCCACGCCCAGCAGGTGCTCGACCTCGACGCGCTCACCCTGCTCCCCGACCCGGCGGACAAGCCGACCGCGCTGCGCCCCGATCCGGAGGACGAAGGCCGCCACGCGCCCGGCGGCGAGGACACGTGGAACGAGAGCTGGTACTTCGACGCGATCAGCGACGACGGGGGCGTCGGCCTCTACCACCGCCTGGGTCGCATGCCGAACCGCGACGCGGCGCTGCTGAGCACCTGCGTCACCGGCCCCGGCCGCCCGTCGATCATGCTCGTCGACGCCGCCGCGCCGCTACCCGCGGTCGAGGACGACACGCAGATGATCGCCGTCGAGGGGCTGCGCGTCGAGCAGCACTGCGAGGTACCGCTCGAGCGCTTCCGCGTCGTGGTCACCGGCACCGCGCAGGCCCACGAGGACCCCGCGGCACCGCTCCGCGGCGAATCGGGCGCACCCGTCGAGATCGCGCTCGACCTCGTGTGGGAGACGGTCGGCGTCCCCTACCAGTGGCGCCAGGCGACCCGCTACGAGATCCCCTGCCGGGTCACCGGGAGCCTCCGGATCGGCGACGAGGAGATCGCCTTCGCGGGCCCGGGCCAGCGCGACCACTCCTGGGGCGCACGGGACTGGTTCGCGACCGACTGGATGTGGAACGGACTGCACCTCGAGGACGGCACGCACACCCACGCGGTCGCGGTGCCGTCGATGCCGGGCTACGGCGTCGGCTACGTGCAGAAGGACGGCGAGGTCACCGAGCTCACTTCACTGCACGCGAGCGAGGAGGTGGCCGCCGACGGGCTCATCACGAGCGCGAGCACCGTGAGCGAGCCGGGACCGCTCGAGCTCAGGATCGAGCCGGTGGCCTTCGGTGCGATCCGCCTCGAGGCTCCCGACGGCCGCGTCTCGCACTTCCCTCGCGCGATGTGCAAGGTCACCGCGGCCGACGGGCGCGCGGGCTGCGGCTGGATCGAGTGGAACCGCAACCAGGGCGTGCCGGGGTGAGCTGAGCGTTTGCCGCTCTCGCGGTCAGGAGACATGGCGAGCATGGAACAGCGAGATCTCGGCCGCACCGGCATGTCCGTGAGCACCCTCTGCCTCGGGACGATGATGTTCGGCGCCTGGGGTGAGAAGGACCACGACGAGTCGGTTCGGATCATCCACGCGGCGCTCGACGCGGGGATCAACTTCGTCGACACCGCGGACATCTATGCGCAGGGCGAGTCGGAGGAGATCCTCGGCAAGGCCCTGACGGGCGCCCGCCGCGACGAGGTGATCCTCGCGACCAAGGCGCACGGCCAGATGGGAGAGAAGGACGGGGGCACGAACCGCCGCGGCAACTCGCGCCGATGGATCACCAAGGAGGTCGAGAGCTCGCTGGAGCGCCTGCAGACCGACTGGATCGACCTCTACCAGATGCATCGTCACGAGCCGGACACCGACCACGAGGAGACGCTCGGCGTCCTCACCGACCTTCAGCGGGCCGGGAAGATCCGCGCCTTCGGCTGCTCGACGTTTCCCGCCCACGAGATCGTCCGCGCGCACTGGACGAGCGAGAAGCGGATGCTCGGCCGCTACGTCACCGAGCAGCCTCCCTACTCGATCCTCACGCGCGAGATCGAGCGCGACGTGCTCCCCGTCTGCGCGGACTTCGGCATGGGCGTCATCCCCTGGAGCCCGCTCGCCGGCGGCTGGCTGACCGGCCGCTACCGCAAGGGGCAGGAGGCGCCGGAGAGCCACCGGGCCTCGATGACGGGCGGTCGGATGGAGAAGGACTCAGGCGCGAACGCGGACAAGCTCGAGGCCGCCGACGCGCTCGCGCAGCTCGCCGAGGAGGCGGGCATCTCACTCATCCATATGGCCCTGGCCTTCACGCTCGCCCATCCCGCGATCACCGCGCCGATCATCGGCCCACGCACGATGGAGCAGCTGGAGTCCCAGCTCGGCGCCGGCGACGTCGTGCTGTCGAAGGACGTGCTCGACAGGATCGACGTGATCGTCCCGCCCGGGGTCACCCTCGGCCAGGACGACGCGCTCTACGGCTCGGTCTTCACCGAGGAGGCCGCGCGGCGCAGGCGCCCGAGCGGGCTGGCCTGAGCCTCCCCCACGCTGGAACTCCGGGCGTGGAACGGGGTGCAGGGGACGCGTTTGCACGCCCGCTGTTCGCGCGTTGAACTCCCGGCGTGGAAACGGGTGCACACGACACGATTCCACGCCCGCTGTCGTGGTGCGTTCCTTGCCGAGCGAGCTCGCCGCGTGGTAGGGCTAACGGAATGACGCGGGGGCGGCGAACCGGGCAGGCGGCGGCGCTCTCAGCAGCGCTGCTGCTCATCGCGGTCGCACCGGCGAGCGCGCAGCTCACCGGCCCCACGCTCCCCGCCAACGACCTCGAGGCGGCGCTCGCGCTCACCGGCGGCCAGTTCCTCCCCACCGCCCCGGCCGCGCTCATCCCGCATCCGAAGCTCGCGCCCGTCCCCGAGGCGCGGTGCGGCCCGGGCTCCGAGCCGCTCGAGGATCCGATCCAGGGCCGCGTCTCCGCGGAGGCGGTGGCCAGCGAGCAGGCCGACCGCGGCTGGACCTGCAACACGACGGTGACGGGGCGCTTCGACACACCGGGCGGCTTCCGCGTCTGGCGCTACGAGGATCGCGCCGGCCGCGTCTGCGCCTATTACGACTCCTCCCTCGGCTCCCCGGCCAACCTCGTCAGCCTCGCCGCCGCCCCCACGCAGGGCGTCGTCGTCCTCGACATGAGCGACCCGACCAAGCCGGTCCGCACCGACACGCTGCTCACCCCCGGGATGCTCTCGCCGCACGAGTCCCTGAACCTCAACGCGAAGCGCGGCCTGCTCGGCGCCGCGACCGGCACCGCGCTGACCGCCCCCGGCACGCTCGACGTCTACGACGTGAGCGCCGACTGCCGCCGCCCGGTCCTCCAGTCGATCTCCCTGTCGATCTTCGGCCACGAGAGCGGCTTCTCCCCCGACGGCAACACGTTCTGGGTCGCGGGCGGGGTGGGAAGGATCACCGCCTACGACGTGCGCGATCCGAGGTTCCCCTACGTCGTCTGGGAAGGCAACTTCTACTCCCACGGGCTGAACTTCTCGGACGACGGCAGGACGATGTACCAGACCGACACGATCAACGGGAACCTCGGAATCCTCGACGTCTCCGAGATCCAGGACCGGAGGCCCGCCCCACAGGTCCGCCAGATCAGCCGCAGCACCTGGGAGAGCGTCTCGATCCCGCAGAACACCGTGCCGCTGACGCTCGGCGGGAAGCCCTTCCTGCTCGAGTTCGACGAGTTCGCGTTCCGCTTCAACCCGCTCACCCTCGACGACAAGGCCGGCGCGGCCCGGCTGATCGACATCACCGATCCCGCCCGCCCGCGGATCGCCTCCGACCTGCGCCTCGAGGTCAACATGCCCGAGGTCCACCGCCAGGTGAACGGCGACCCGTTCCCCGTCCCGAACAAGGCGCTCGGCTACGGCGCCCACTACTGCGCGGCGCCGACTCAGGAGGAGCCGACGATCGTCGCCTGTTCCTTCCTCAACTCCGGGCTGCGCGTGTTCGACATTCGCGATCCGGCGAATCCGCGCGAATCGGCCTACTTCGTCGCTCCGCCGAAGGAGGGAGCCGCCCCCGGCCAGGAAGGGAACTTCGCGTTCTCCCAGCCCGCCTTCGACGTCGCTCGTCGCGACGTCTGGTACACCGACGCGACCTCCGGCCTCTACGTGCTCCATCTCGACGAGGCGGCCTGGCCGGAGCGCGAGACGGCGCGGTGCATCTCCAAGCGCCGGTTCACGATCCGCCTGCCGCGGGCGATGCGCCGCGCCACCGTCCGCTACCTCGGCAAGCGCGCGGCTGTGCGCCGGAGCAAGGGTCGCCTCACCGCCCGGATCGACCTGCGCGGCCGACCCGCGCGTACCGTGACCGTGAAGGTCCGGGGACAGACGCGGAGCGGTCGCACGGTGACGCAGATCCGGCGCTTCAAGACCTGCCGCGGCCGCACCGCCTGAGCCGCGCCGCGTGACAGTGCCACGCGGATAGGAGAGGCTCGCGCCATGCCCGACATCCGCCCGCAGGTCTACCGCGACGAGCGCCCCGCGGAGGCGATGGCGCCCTTCCACGCCCACGCCCGCAGCCACGAGCCCGGCTGGACCTACACCGCCGCCCGCATCTTCGCCACGCCGGTCGCGCTCGGCCTCTACCGGATGCGGGTCGACGGACTCGAGCACGTCCCCGCCGACGGGCCCGTGATCCTCGCGCCGAACCACTTCTCGAACATGGACCACTTCTTCGTCGGCGCCAGGCTGCAGCGGGAGATCCGGTTCATGTCGAAGTCCTCGTTCTTCGGGAACAACCCGGTGCTCTCGTACGTCTTCCAGAACGCGGGGCATTTCCCGGTCCGCCGCGGCCACCAGGACGAGGAGGCGTTCGCGACCGCACGGATGCTGCTGGCCGCCGGCGGCTGCGTCGGCATGTACGCCGAAGGCGGGCGCTCGCGCAGCGGCGGGCTTGGCGAGCCGCGCTCCGGCATCGGGCGGCTCGCGCTCCAGTCCGGCGCGCCCGTCGTTCCCGCCGCGATCCACGGCTCGCTGGACGTGCGCGGCTGGCGTCGCGGGCGCTTCCCGCAGATCCGCGTGAGCTACGGCGCGCCGCTCACCCTCGACCGGGTCGAGGAACCCTCACGCGAGCAAGCACGCGAGGCGGCGCAGACCATCTTCGACCGGGTCCGCGCACGCTACGCCGGGCTCGGCGATGCGTAGGGACATCCCGAGGCGGCCGCGACCCGGGGGACGGACCGCACGTTCTCAGAGGTCCGTCCCGCGCTCGTGGCGCGGCCGTGCACCGTCATGTCGACGTGCTCGCCCTTCCCCGGATAGGCAGATCGAGAACCGTCTCGCGTTCAGCCCCGGCCCCCGGCTGGGCCTCGATCCGCCTCGTGTAGGCCCGCACCAGCGGGCGTGCGGTCAGCCCGTGGAGGACGATGCTCGCAAGGACGGTGACGGTCATCGCGGCGAGCACCACGTCGAGGGCCGGCAGGTCGGGCTCCTCCTCGACGACCACCAGCGCCAGGATGATCGACGCGAGGCCACGGGGGCCGAACCAGGCGAGGAAGCTGACCGTGCTCACGCGCAGCCCGGTGCCGATCAGGGCGATCGCGACCGGCAGCATCCGCACGACCGTCAGGCTGGCGAATCCGTAGATCAGCACCGTCCAGTCAGCCGCCTCGAGGAAGCCGATCGCGCTGGCCCCGAAGATGAAGAAGACCGAGAGGGTGATGAGCTGACCCTCGTCCAGGACGAAGTCGAGGATCTGCTCGCCGCAACTCGGGACGATCCGCCCGGTGACCAGGCCGGCGACGAACGCGCCGATGAAGCCGTTGCCGCCGACGCTCTCGGCCAGCGCCCACGTCCCCACGGCCAGGGCGACCATCGCAAGCTGCTCGAAGGTCCCGGTCATCATCTTCGTTTCGACGGCCCGCCGGTACAGCGCCCCGCCGACGAGGCCGACGAGCGCACCCACGCCCGCCCCGAACCCGATCTGCGCGCCGGCGAAGGCCACCCAGCCGGTCGCAGTCACCTCCGCTCCGGCGACGGCGAGCCCGACGAACAGGAACAGGAAGGGGATCGAGAGGCCGTCGTTGAGCCCGCTCTCGACGTTCAGCGCCTGGCGGACGCGTTGCGGGACGCCGGGGCTCGAGACCACGACCTGGCCGAGCGCGGCGTCGGTCGGGGCCAGCACCGCCGCGATGATGGCGGCCTCCCACAGTTCGATCCGCTCGAGCAGCAGAGCACCGCTGAGGACCCCCAACCCGATCGTCAGGGGCATGCCGACTCCGAGCAGCCGGGCGGGCAGGTTGCTGTCCCCGCGCAGGACACGGAGGTCGAGCCGGGCGGCGTCGGCGAAGAGCACGATCACCAGGGCGATCTCCGCCACGAGCAGCCCGGTCTCACCGGTCAGCTCGATCCGGGTCAGGCCGAGCACGCCGGGGCCGAGCACGATGCCCGCGCCGACGAACACCATCGGGGCGGTCACCGCGAGGCTGTCGAGCCGTCGCGAGAGCAGGCCGTAGGCGAAGAGCACCGCCGCCAGGAGTCCGAGATCCGCCATCTATCCGCCCGCTCGCATCCGCCAGCCCATACCCATGCCGACCCGTGCGCCGACATCGAGCTGCAGGTCCCGCCCACCCGGTCGTTCACCGGACGGGGCGCGAGCTTGCCGGCGGAAACCGTACTCTGGAATCACTCCAGACTATGTGGCATACTCAAGGTGTGCCGCCAACCTCCGAGCTCGAGAGCGCGCTGCGCGACGCCTCCCTGCGGGTGACGCGGACGCGGCTGTCCGTCCTGAGCATGGTCAATGCGCGGCCGCACGCCGACACGCCCTCGATCATCGGCGCCGTCCGAAAGGATCTCGGCGAGGTCTCCCAGCAGGCCGTCTACGACGTGCTCGAGGCGCTGACCCGCGCCCGGCTCGTGCGTCGCATCCAGCCGCCGGGCTCCGTGGCACGCTACGAGGCCCGGGTCGGCGACAACCACCACCACGTCGTCTGCCGCTCCTGCGGCGCGATCGAGGACGTGGACTGCGCCGTCGGCGCCGCACCATGCCTGCACGCCGCGAAGGATCACGGCTTCGTCATCGACGAGGCCGAGGTCGTCTACCGCGGGCTCTGTCCCACCTGCTCCGTTTCCCCCAACCCCTGAGAGGTCCCCTGTGTCCAGCAGCCATGACGCCGTAGTCGGAGATATGAACGATGAGGAGCGCGAGGGCGGCTGCCCGGTCGCTCACGAGCGCGCCCAGCATCCGACCCAGGGCGGCGGCAACCGCGGCTGGTGGCCGGACAGCCTCAACCTGAAGATCCTCGCGAAGAACCCCGCGGTCGCCAACCCGCTCGGCGAGGACTTCGACTACGCCGCCGCGTTCACGACCCTGAACCTGGGCGAGGTCAAGCAGGACATCGCGCACGTGCTCACCACCTCCCAGGACTGGTGGCCCGCGGACTTCGGCCACTACGGCCCGTTCATGATCCGCATGGCCTGGCACAGCGCCGGCACCTACCGCATCAGCGACGGCCGCGGCGGCGCCGGCGCGGGCCAGCAGCGCTTCGCCCCGCTCAACTCGTGGCCGGACAACGCGAACCTCGACAAGGCTCGGCGCCTGCTCTGGCCCGTCAAGAAGAAGTACGGCCAGAGCCTCTCGTGGGCGGACCTCATGGTCCTCACCGGCAACGTCGCGCTGGAGACGATGGGCTTTGCGACCTTCGGCTTCGCGGGCGGCCGCGAAGACGTCTGGGAGCCGGACGAGGACGTCTACTGGGGCCCGGAGAGCGACTGGCTCGGCGACGAGCAGCGCTACTCGGGCGAGCGCGCGCTCGAGGATCCGCTGGCCGCCGTCCAGATGGGGCTCATCTACGTCAACCCGGAGGGCCCGCACGGCAACCCGGACCCGGCGCTGGCCGCGCACGACATCCGCGAGACCTTCGCGCGCATGGCGATGAACGACGAGGAGACCGTGGCGCTCATCGCCGGCGGCCACACGTTCGGCAAGACGCACGGCGCCGCGGAACCCGACGAGCACGTCGGCCCGGAGCCCGAGGGCGCGCCGCTCGAGGAGATGGGGCTCGGCTGGAAGAGCTCCTACGCCTCCGGCAAGGGCGCCGACGCGATCACGAGCGGACTCGAGGTCACGTGGACCACGAAGCCGACGCAGTGGACGAACGACTACTTCGACCACCTCTTCAACTACGAGTGGGAGCTCACGAAGAGCCCCGCGGGCGCGCACCAGTGGCAGCCGAAGGACGGCGGCGGTGCGGGCACCGTGCCCGGGCCCGACGCGGGCTCGCCGATGCGGCCCCCGACGATGCTCACGACCGACCTCGCGCTCCGGGTCGACCCGGCCTACGAGAAGGTCTCCCGCCGCTTCCACGAGAACCCGGCCGAGTTCGCCGACGCGTTCGCCCGCGCCTGGTTCAAGCTGACCCACCGCGACATGGGCCCGATCGACCGGTACCTCGGCCCCGAGGTCCCGCAGGAGGAGCTCCTCTGGCAGGATCCGCTGCCCGCGGTGACCGCCGCGCCGATCGGCGCCGAGGAGATCGCCACGCTGAAGACGCAGGTGCTGGACGCGGGGCTCACGGTCTCCGAGCTCGTCTCGGTCGCCTGGGCCTCGGCGTCGTCCTTCCGCGGCAGCGACAAGCGCGGCGGCGCGAACGGCGCGCGGATCCGCCTGGCCCCGCAGAAGGACTGGGAGGCCAACAACCCGGCCCAGCTCGCGAAGGTCCTCGGCGCCCTCGAGAAGATCCAGGAGTCGTTCAACGCCACGCAGAACGGGAGCGGCGTGCGGGTCTCGCTCGCCGACCTGATCGTGCTGGCCGGGGGCACCGCGGTCGAGCAGGCGGCGAAGGCGGGCGGCGTCGAGGTGGAGGTCCCGTTCACCCCGGGCCGCGCTGACGTAGGCGCCGAGCAGACCGACGCCGACTCCTTCGAGGCCCTCGAGCCCAGCGCGGACGGCTTCCGCAACTACCTCTCCGGCCAGCAGCGGCTGACCGCGGAGTACCTGCTGCTCGACAAGGCGAACCTGCTCACGCTGAGCGCCCCCGAGATGACCGTGCTCGTCGGCGGGTTGCGGGTGCTGGGCGCCACCTGGGACGGCTCGACGGACGGGGTCCTGACCGATCGCCCGGGCACGCTCTCGAGCGACTTCTTCGTGAACCTCCTCGACCTGGGGACCACCTGGTCGGCGACGAAGGAGGACGCGGGTCGCTTCGAGGCCCGCGACGGGTCGGGCGAGGTCAGGTGGACCGGCACGCGCGTCGATCTGGTCTTCGGCTCGAACTCCGAGCTGCGGGCACTTGCGGAGGTCTACGCCAGCGATGACATGCAGGAGAGGTTCGTGCGCGACTTCGTCGCCGCCTGGTCCGTGGTGATGGACCTGGACCGCTTCGACGTCAGCTGAGCGGGAGGGTCGGGGCGGCGCCGGAGACGGTGGCCGACCCCGACCCGACCTCGTCGTCCTCGTCGTGGGCTCCACGCACGACGCCGCTCGCGGCTGCCGTCCGAGCTCAGAGCCGCGGCGCCGGAGCTCCCGCCACGACGACCTGGCGCAGCACGGAGGCGGCGGCGAGCTCGTCCTCCCGGCCGTCGGCGACCGTCGCGGCGACGTGCTCCGGATCAGCGGCGGCCGCGTCGTAGAGCACCACGACCGACGTGTCGCCGACGTCCAGATAGGTGAAGGCGCCGAGCTCGGTGTAGCGAGTGGCGCCGATGCCCACGACTACCTCGGCCGGGCACCCCGCGCCGAGCAGGAGCGCGCCCACGTCCTCAAGCGGCGTGCCGTCCGCGCTGCGCTGCTCCCGGAGCCGGTCGACCATCCAGTCGAGCAGCTGCTCGCCGTAGTAGGAGTAGCCGAGGACCGCGCTGTCGATCCCGTAGGCGTGCGTCTCCCCGTCGCGGCGCAGGAAGCAGGCGAGGCGCAGCGTCGCGGTGTCGGCGGCGAGCTCCTCGACCGGGAAGGCGCGGGTGGCCAAGCCCTTCGAGGCCGCGCCCCAGTTCTTCTTGTGGCTGATCTTGGCCGCGCCCTCTCGGCGGATGGAGCAGTCGTTGAAGGCCGCGACCGCGCGGGGCAGCAGTGCGCTCACGGTCCCGGCGGTGTCGTACTCGACGCGGCAGAGCAGCGCGACCTCCGGCTCGATCTGCAGGTTCACGGGTCCGTCGGATTCGGGCTTCTCGAGCCGCCCGCTCGCGACCGGGAACGTCTCGAGGAACGTCCCCGACCCCGGCGCGTAGAACGGGAAGATCCCCTTCGGCGCCTGCGCGGCCGCCTCCACCGCGACGAAGTCCCCCGCCTCCCCCGCCTGCTCGAGGTGGCCCGCGAAGTTCCCGGCCACCCCGAAGCCGAAGCTCCCGCGGAGGTCGTCGAGCTCGAGCGCGATCACGTCGGAACGCCCGGCAGGCTGGGACGTGGCACGGGCGGACCCTACCTAGAGCCAGGCGGCGATCGCTTGTCCGA
>JACDAP010000307.1 GCA_013695395.1 Solirubrobacterales bacterium | reverse complement strand
GCACGGTCCGGCGAGTTGGCGTCCCAGTCGCGCTGATCGGCGTCGTCGCCCGGCCGCCGATCCTTCGCAGCCCAGCGCGCCTCGTCGAGCTTGCGCGACTGCTCCTCGTAGTCCTTCGGCTTGGGCGGCACGTAGCCGACCCCGAGCTTCAGCGAGCCGCCGGTGATCTCCCCCCGGGCGTGCTGGTCGACGAGCTCCTGGGCGCCTTCCGCGCTCACGTCCCCGCGGGCGATGCCGCGCCGCACGACGTCGGCGACGGTGAAGGAGAGGTCGCCCTGCTCGACCCGGGCGAGGATCGCCTCCGGGAGCTCGAGCAGCTTCAGCGAGATGCGCGTCCAGCTGAGCGGCGCGCCGACCAGGCGGGAGACGTCGGCCGCGGTGAGCGTGTCGTCCTCGGCCATGATCGCCCGCGCGGCACGCGCGAACTGCACCGGCTCGGGCTTGCTCTGGTGGAAGTTCTCGGCGAACTGCATCGTCAGCGCCTCCCGCCGGGAGATGTCGTCGACGAGGGTGAAGCGCCAGTCTTCACGGGCGCCCTCGGCCTGGTCGAGCAGTTGCATGGCGGCGAAGCGGCGGCGCCCGGCGAGCAGCTCGTAGGGCCGGTCGGCGTCGTCGGTCGCCCGCACCAGTGGCGGGTGGAGCAGCCCGCTCTCCTTGATCGAGACCGCGAGCTCGTGGATGTCGGGCAGCGTGCCGACGCGCATGTTCACCATCGTCCGGACCGATCGCAGCGGGGAGGTCAGGGGGTGGTGCGCCTTCGTCGCGGTGTCGGAGAGGGGTGCGGTGCGCAGATCTGCCTCGCGGGCGAGGCGCTCGGTGCGGGCGCGCTCCTCCTCACGTTGGGCGACGTGTTCTTCGGCGTCTGCGAGCTGATCGACCTGGGACATGAGGCAGGCCATGGAAGCAGACCCGGCGGCGGCCCCGACCTCCCCGGCGACGAACGTCGCGCACGGTGCGGGAACGGCGGTAGCCTCGGCCGATGTCTGCTGCGACCGACGAGATGAACGAGGCGCTCGCCCGCGCGGCGACCGCCTGCGCCGAGCGCGCGCGGAACGCCGCGGAGAGCGGCGGGCAGGGCTCGGTGGGAGAGACCTGGGCGGCGGCCGCCGCGCAGCTTGCCTACGCGGTCAACCACTCCTCGGGGGCGCTCCCCGCGCGGCCCGGCATCGGCTGAGGGCGTCGTGCCTTGCTGAGAATGGATCCACGCCCGCCAGGCGGGCACGGATCCATTCTCACCCTCCGGCGCGGGCGCCGAACCGCCCTCAGGCGCGGGGGCCCAGCCGGACCGGGAGCCGCTTGAGCTGGTTGGCGAACGGCGAGACCGCGTAGGCGGGCTCCCCGACGATCTCCATCTCCGGGTAGGCGGCGAGCGTCTCCTCGACGAGGATCTTCAGCTCGAGCCGAGCGAGCGCGGTGCCGAGGCAGAAGTGGCGGCCGCCCGCGCCGAAGGCCTGATGCTCGGGGTTGCGCTCCACGTCGAAACGGTCGGGGTCCTCGTAGCGGTCCTCGTCGCGGTTCGAGCTCGGGTACCAGAGCACGACCTTCGCGCCCTTGGCGATCGGGCACCCGGCGAGCTCGGTGTCTGCGGTGGCGGTCCGGCGGAAGTGGCCGAAGGCGGGGAACATCCGCAGCGACTCCTCGACCGCGCTCGGCACGAGCGAGGGGTCCGCGAGCAGCTTCTCGCGCTCCGCCGGCTCCTCCATCAGCGCCCGCATCGCGCTGCAGTACGTGGCCTTCGTCGAGTCGTTGCCCGCGGCCATGAGGAGGAAGAAGCCCATGACGATCTCGTGCTCCTCGAGCGTCTCGCCGTCGACCTCGGCGTGGACGAGCACGCTCGTGAGGTCGTCGGTCGGCGCCTCGCGGCGGCGGGCGATCAGCGCCTGCGAGCGCTCGAAGAGCTTCGGGATCTCCTCCTGCATGATCGCTTCCGGTCCGGTCGGGTTGAGGTCGGGGTCACCGCCGGCGACCAGCGCGCTCATCAGCACCGCCCACGGCTCGTCGTCCTCCGGCGCGATGCCCATGAAGCTGCCGATCACGCGGGAGACGACCGGCTGGGCGACAGCGGTCACGAGGTCGCACTCCTCGCGGTCCTCGAGGCGGCCGAGTACCTCACGGGTGATCTCACGGATCGCGTCCTCGTGCTCGGCGATGCGCTTCGGGGTGAAGCCGCGCTGGAATAGCGCCTTCAGCCGGTCGTGCTTCGGCGGGTCCATCCCGATGAACATCGCCGAGACGAGCTCGACCGGCATGACCGCGTCCGAGACCGCGGTGATGCCGTGGGCGGAGGAGTAGCCCTCCCAGTCCCGGCTGACGGTGTGCACGTCATCGGCCTTGGTGACCGACCAGAAGCCCGCCTCGGTCGGGAACTCGGTGATGCCCTTGCTCCAGTGGACGGGGCACTCGGCCCGCAAGCGCTTGAAGATGGCGTGCGGCGGGCCGTCCTTCCAGACCTCGCGGTCGCACAGGCGCAGCTCGTCGAGCGGGGTGGCATCGGTTGACATGGCGTCAGCGTACAGAAACGCCCCGACCGGTGCAGAACTCGGGTAGGGTCGTCCGCGGATGCCCAAGGCCGCCCCTCCGACCCCCAAGGGCGCCAAGCGCGTCGAGGCCATCATCGAGGCCGCGATCCGCTGCCTGGGCCGCGACGGCTACTCGGCCTCCTCGCTGCGCACGATCGCCGAGGAGGCGGGGGTCGGCAAGCGTGCCGTCCTCTACTACTTCGACGATCGCCAGGATCTGCTCCAGCAGGTCGTCCGGCGCATCGGGGATCGCTTGCTTGCCCGCCTGGCCGACGTTGTGGCCGGCCGGGAGGATCCGGAGGAGATCGTCTCCGCGGCGTTCAACCCGATGTGGGAGGCCTTCACGCAGGACCGCGCCCTGTTGGCGGCCTACTTCGGCCTGATCGCCGAATCGGTCACCGATCCGGAGCTACGCGCCTCGACGAGCTACATCAACGACGGGGTGCGTCGCGTGGTGGCCGAGCTGATCACCGACGCCAAGGCGCGCGGACGGACCCCGGTCCTCCCGGCGCCGGTCCTCACCGAGACGATCGTCGCCGGCATGCAGGGCCTCACGCTCACCTACCTGGAGCGGGGGGAGACCCCGGAGCTGCTGGGAACCCTCGCCGCCTTCCGCGACTGGCTGGCCGCGGCGCTGCCGCTCGCGTCTGAGTGAGGCGGCGCGGAGGGGGTTTGCGCTCCAGAACTCCCATATGGAGCTCCGAAGCGCAAACCCCCCGAGTTCGGCGCTAGCGGCGTGCGCTCCGCAGCGCCGTCCGGGAACCGGAGCGGCGCGCCAGCCGCGCCGCCGCCGCCCGGCTTACGCACGCGAGGTAGCGGCGCGTGTCGGTACGGAGCCTCCCGTCGGCGCCGCGGACGCGCAGCTTCACGGTGACCTCGCCCTTCGGCAGGCCCTTGAGCGAGACGCGGACCTTCGTACGGCCGGCCTTGCGCAGCTTGTAGGTCTTCCGCCCGGTCACCGCGACCGAGATGCGCCTCACTCCGCGGCGCCGGATCGCCTTCTTGAGCGTGATCGTGATGACCCGGCGGGAGCTGCAGATCCCGCCGTCGGTCGAGGAGCCGCCGGAGCCTGCGGTGGGGCCGGCCGGGGGACCCTGCGGACCCGCCGGTCCGGGAGCTCCGGGAGCAGCGGGCTGTCCCTGGGTGCCCTGCGGCTCCAGGGTCCCCGCGGGTCCCTGGTTCCCCGGGGCGCCGGGCTCGCCGTCCTGACCCGTCGTGCCCGTGGCCCCGCTCGCTCGCGGCACCGTCGCGCTCCCCGGCTGGCCGAGGTTCGAGCGCCCGTCCGCCGGCCCGTCGGCCGTGCGCACGGTGAGCTTGGCGCCCGCCGGGAGCGTCAGCTCCTTCGTGAACGCCGTCCCGCCCGCGACGGGAGCACCGAGGTCGACGGTGGTCCCGTCGACGTCGGCCACGTACCGGGTCGCGGTGCCGCAGAAGCGGTCGTCGCCCGGGGAGGTGAAGATGACCCGATGGCGCCCGTCGGGCAGCTCGAGCACCGCGAGGTCGGCGGGGGCCGCCGGGGGCGTTCCGTCCGCGTCGTAGTTGCCGCTGCCCTGCTCGTCGTGGCGGAAGGACGGCCACTCCGGCTGGCAGGCCGGGGCGCCCGCGGCGGTCCACTCGAAGAGGTATCCCTCCCGGGTGATCGCGGCGATCCGGTTGTCGGCGGAGAGCGCGGCGGGCGCGAACAGCCAGCCGCCGGTGGTCTTCGGGAAGCCGGGCGCATCGCGTCCGGTGATCCCGTCGTAGGCGTGGAGCAGTCCGAGCCCGGTCCCGGCGAGCACCTGGTTGCTGGCGCCCGGGGCCACCTTGGCGACCGTCGAGCTCGAGAGGAACTGGTAGTCGTCGGTGATCACCGGGAAGCCCGGGCGCGGCAGACCGGTGCTCGCGTCGATCGCGTTGATGCGATGCGAGTAGGGAACGTTCTGCCCGACGAGCAGCAGGTTCGCGGCCTGCCCGAGGTCGACCTGGTACTTGACGACGTCCGCCGTCCCGCCCCCGTCGACGTCGCCGACCGCCGCGGACTCGAACAGGTTGAGCGCACCGTTGGCCGCCTGCTGGAGATCCCGGGTCTTCGACCCGTCTGCGCCGTAGAGGGCGAGGTTGCCGCCGGTGACCGAGACGACGACCTGGGGCTGCCCGCCGACCCGCACGAGCGAGGGGTCGTGGCCGGGCCCGATGAGCGGCAGGACGTTCTGGATGATCCCGCTCGGCTTGATCGGCCAGCCGGGCAGGAAGGGGCGCCCGGTGGCGTTGTTGCCGTCCGGCTTGACCGCGTAGACCCGGGAGGTCGTGCCGGCCGCATTGGCCAGGGTGTCGGCGAAGGAGACGTCGCCTCCCGCCTGGTCGGCGGCCCCGTAGACCTCGTTGGTCGCCGCGATGATCTCGTCGCGTCCGTCGCCGTCGAGGTCACCGATGGCCGGGTTGTTGATCGACTCCGCGGTGACCCGGTCGCGCACCGCCACGTCCGGGTCGATGAGCCGGACCGGGAAGCCGGGCTGCTTCGAGCCGTCGGCCCGGTAGGCGTTCAGGCGGCCGTCGAGGCCGGGGGCGACGATCGACTGGGGCTTGTCCGCACCGTCGAGCCGCGCGAGTGCGGGGGAGGCGAGGAACCCGCACTTCGGATGGTTGCCGATGCCGATCTTGTCCTGCTCCGCGGGGGCGCAGTTCGCGCGGTTCGGGTCCGGGTTGACCGGGAACCCGTCGAGCGCCTCGCCCTTCGCGTTCCAGGCGTAGATGCGCTCGCCCGCGGTCGTGACGACCTCGGGGCGCCCGTCGCCGTCGAGGTCACCGATCGTCACGGCTCGCGGGGGCTCGCGGGGTGATTCGAGCGCCTGGAGGGCGGGGGAGGCGCCGTGGGCACGGGCGGCGAACTGCGTCTGGGTGCGCACGGGCCAGCCGGGGAGCTCGCTCCCGTCGGGCCGGTACGCGTGCACGGTGCCGTCCTCGACCGGGAGCACGAGCTCCTGGACGTTGTCGCCGTCGAGGTCGGCGTAGCGCAGCGGCGCCTCGCCCCCCGATCCGAGCTTCTTGGGGAAGCCGGGCTTGAGGGTCGGCTCGTCCAGCGCGGTGAGGATGTGGCGGTCCATGCCGACGAGCGCACCGGTCGCGGCCGAGGTCACGACCAGGCGGACCGTGAACTGGCCGTCGTAGGGGTCCTTCGCCAGCGGATCGAGGACCGGGCCGCCCGTGTCGTTCTTGTCCGGGAACGTGGTCCGCGCAGCCAGGGCAGCCCGCACCGCCGCCAGGTCGACCGTCCCGAAGTCCGTCACCGGGGTCGAGGAGGTCCCGCTGTTGGCGGTGGTGAAGCTCGTCGGCGCCAGGCCGATGCCGTATTCCAGGCGCCAGCTGAAGCTCTGCCCCGGGCGCCGTCGGTCGGCGGCCAGGCCCCGGATACCGACAGTGGGGCCGGTCACCGGCGCGTACCAGTCCGGGGAGGCGATCGAGGCCTCCGGCGGGATCTGCTCCGGTACGGCGGCGCTGACGGCCTTGCCCAGGTTCACGCGGCCGTAGCCGAAGTGGGTGTCGAAGCCGACCTGCGCCGGGTCGGGGATCCCGAGGCCGCCGGTGTTGCCGGGCAGCACGTCCTCGGCGGTCTGCTCGAGCAGCTCCCGCGTCTCGTCCGGGCGCAGCTCGATGCCTCTTGCGCGGGCGGCCGAGATGAGCAGAGCGGCCGCGCCCGCGGCCTTGCCGGTGTTCGTCGAGCCCGTCGGCCCCTGCATCGAGATCGACGACTTCCCGCCGAACTGCGTCGTGTTCGCGTTGCGGAAGTAGGTGCCGACCGGGGCGTTCGTGCCCGCTCCGAGGGTGCCGAGCAGCGCGATGATCCCGTCCCGGATCCCCGGGTCGCCGGTCTGCGCGGGGAGCTCCGTCCCCAGCCCCTCGGTGTCGGCCACCACGCCCTGCACGAGCTGCACGTGGTCGTAGGCGGCGGGGTAGTTGTGGTTGCCCGTGTTCAGGTCGTCGCCGCTGAAGAGCTGCGCGACGCCCTTGTCGTAGGCGTACTGCGAGGCGGCCTCGGCGAAGGCCGAGTGGTAGAGCCCGCCGTCGGCGCCCTCGATCACCTCGACGCCGTTGTCGGCCGCGTAGACCACCCCCATCGCGAAGGAGTTCTGGTCGCTGACGAAGGTGTCCCAGATCCGGATCGGGACGTACTGGCACTTCGGGCAGACGCCGATCGAGCCCGTGCCGTCGTTGCCGCGCTCGACCGCCTCGTTTGCCCGGCCGGTGCCGTGGTTGCGCGCCGCGAAGTAGCTCGAGGCGTCCGCCGGGTCGTTGTCGTCGTCGAAGAAGTCCCACCCGGCGATGTCGTCGACGTAGCCGTTGCCGTCGTCGTCCACGCCGTCGGAGAGCTTGCGGATCAGCGTCTGGCCGGTGGGGGCGGCGCTCGCGACGCGCGGGTCGTCCTTGTAGTCGTCCACGTCGACGACGCCGTTGCCGTTGAGGTCGTAGCCGCCGAGCGGTGCGGCGGGAGTGAGCGGTCTCGGCGGCGGCAGCTCGCCGACGTTCAGCCGCACCTTCCTACGCAGCCCCGAGGAGTCCCAGTTGATCCCGGTGTCGAGGATCGCAACGTCGACCGAGCCGAGCCCGCGGGTGACCTTCCAGGCACCGGCGGCGTTGAAGCCGGAGACCTGCGCTTTGCCGACGTTCGGGTCGCGAAGGTCGAGGTAGCGGGTCGTCGGGGTGAGCTTGGAGGGGAAGCCGAAGAGGTCGAAGCGCTCCTCGAAGAGGCTCGTCGTCCGTGCTACGCCCGCCGTCTCGTCGTCGGGCTCCGACGAGTCGTACTCCGGCTCGTTCGGCGTGTCCTGCCGCTGGACGTTCGCCGGGTTCAGCGGAGTCGGGAACTGCTGCGAGGTGTCCTGCGAGACGGGGTCGTCGAATCCCGCCCCCAGTGCTGTCGCGGGCGCCGCCAGACAGGCGAGGACCACGATGAACCACTTCTTCGACCCTTGACCCATCGCGAGATCATGCCTGAACGCCGTCGTTCGTGCGGCGGTCGGTCAGGCCGCGGACACCGCGACCGTGAAGCTCGCGGAGAAGGAGGCGCCGGGTGCGACGTGGCGCAGGCCCTTGCGGGTCACGAGCGAGTTGGTCGGCGCGCTCATCGGCTCCCAGGCCACGAA
>JACDAP010000293.1 GCA_013695395.1 Solirubrobacterales bacterium | reverse complement strand
CGACCTCTTCCTCGTGCTCGCGCAGACCGACGAGGGCGTCGGCTGCTTCGCGGTCCCGCGCCTGCTCCCGGACGGCACGCGCAACCCGTTCTACCTCCAGCGACTGAAGGACAAGCTCGGCAACAAGTCCAACGCGAGCTCGGAGGTCGAGTTCGATGGCACCTGGGGCCGGATGGTCGGCGAGCCCGGGCGCGGCGTGCGGACGATCATCGAGATGGTCGGCCACACGCGTCTGGACTGCACCATCGGCTCCGCCGCCGGCATGCGGATGGCCGTCACGCAGGCGATCCACCACACCCGCCATCGGGCCGCGTTCGGACGGACGCTCGCCGACCAGCCGCTCATGCAGAACGTCCTCGCCGATCTGGCGCTCGAGAGCGAGGCGTCCACCGCGCTGGCGATGCGTCTCGCTCGCGCGTACGACGAAGGCGACAAGGCCCTGCGCCGGCTCGGGACCGCGGTGGCCAAGTTCCACGTCTGCAAGCGCTCCCCGGGGGTCGCGGTCGAGGCGCTCGAGTGCCTGGGCGGCAACGGCTACGTGGAGGAGTCCGGGATGCCGCGCCTCTACCGTGAGGCCCCGCTGAACTCCGTCTGGGAGGGCTCCGGGAACGTGAACGCGCTCGACGTGCTGCGTACCCTGGCCAAGGAGCCGGGCGCCTTCGACGTCTTCTTCGCCGAGCTCGAGCACGCGAGCGGCGCCGACGCCCGCTACGACGCCCGGGTCACAGAGCTGAAGGCCGCCTTCTCCGAGCCCGACACGCTCGAGGTGCGCGCCCGCCGCGTGGTGGAGGACATGGCCACCGCCTGGCAGGCCGGCCTGCTGCTGCGCCACGCGCCCGCGCCGGTCGCCGACGCGTTCGTGGCCTCGAGGCTCGGCCGCGAGTCCGGGCTCAACTACGGGACGCTCCCCGCCGGCGCCGACCTGGGCGCGATCATCGAGCGCGCCCTCCCGGCCTGAGACGTGCTCATCCACCGTGAAGCGCGCCCCGAGACGCCGACCGAAGCACCCCCGGTCGTCTGCCTGCACGGCTGGCCGGAGAGCGCGCGCATGTGGGACACGACGCTCTCGCTCGTCGCGGGCGCCGGCCGCCGGGCCCTTGCCCCCGACCTCCCCGGCTACGGGGCCTCCCCGGTCGTCCGGCCCGCCACGTGGGCGGCCCACATGGAGGCGTTCGAGCAGTGGCGGACCGAACAGGGGCTCGAGCGCTTCGTGCTCGTCGTGCACGACTGGGGCGGGCTGATCGGGCTGCGCTGGGCCTGCGACCACCCCGACGCCGTCGCGGGTCTCGTGATCAGCGACACCGGCTTCTTCCCCGACGGCAAGTGGCACGGCATGGCCGAGCTGATGCGCACGCCCGGCGAGGGCGAGAAGCTCCTGGAGGCCCTCGACGCGGACGGTTTCACCGGGCTCCTGCGTTCCGCCTCGCAGGGCATGACGCAGGCCGCGATCGCCAGCTACTGGGAGGCGTTCGCCACCGAGGACCGGCGCGCCGCCCAGCTCGAGCTCTACCGCTCCGGCGAGTTCTCCGAGCTGGAGCCGTACAAGGGCAAGCTCGCCGCGCTGGAGGTGCCGACCCTGCTGCTGTGGGGCGAGGACGACCCGTTCGCCCCGATCGCCGGCGCCCACCGGCTGCTGGAGGAGATCCCGCACGCCGAGCTCGAGGTGCTCACCGGCGCCGGGCACTTCGTCGTGGAGGACGAGCCGGAGCGCTACGCAGCCGCCGTGGTCGCCTTCCTGGCCCGCGCTGCGAAGATGGGGTGATGGCTACCGGCGGCTCCATCCAACTCGCGCGCCTCTTCGGCATCCGCATCGGGGCGAGCCCGAGCTGGTTCATCGTGCTGTTCGTCCTGGTCTACGCCCTCTCGGGCTACTTCCGTGACGTCCTTGGCGGCTCGGACGTGCAGGCCTATGGCGTCGCCGTCGGCGCGGCTGCGCTGTTCTTCCTCTCGATCCTGCTCCACGAGTTCGGCCACGCGCTCGTCGCTCGGCGCAACGGCATCGAGGTACGGGGTGTGGACCTCTGGTTCTTCGGCGGGGTGGCAAAGCTCGGGCGTGACACCGAGAGCCCGGGGGAGGAGTTCCGGATCTCCGCCGCGGGCCCCGCCGTCACCGCGCTCATCGTCATCGCGGCGACCGGGGCGGCGATTCTCGTGAGCTCCCCCGACGAGACGCTCGACGCCGCCCGGTTCTCGGACGCCGCGACCTCCCCCACCCTCGCGCTCCTCTCCTGGCTCTCGACGATCAACCTGTTCCTGCTCGTCTTCAACCTCGTGCCCGCCTTCCCCCTCGACGGCGGCCGGATCGCCCGCGCGATCGCCTGGCGCCTCACGGGTGACAAGAACCGCGGCACCCGGATCGCCGGCCGGATGGGCACCGGGTTCTCCTACGTCCTGATCGGCCTCGGGGCCTACCTGGCCTTCACGACCGACCCCTTCAACGGGATCTGGTTCATGGTCCTCGGCTTCTTCCTCGGCCAGGGCGCCAAGGCCGCCGTGATCGGGGCTGACTTCTCCGAATCGATCGAGGGCGTCACCGCGGAGACGCTGATGGGCACCCACCCCTCCACGGTCCACGCCGCGACCCCGGCCGCCGAGGCGATCGCCGAGCTCGAGCGCATGGGCTGGCCCTGGTCGGCGGTGGTCGCGGGGGACGGGCGCTTCCTCGGCATCCTCGACGCCTCCTCCGACGCGACCGCCGCAACTGCGGGCGAAGCGGTCCCCGCGGCCGACCGCGACGAGTTCGCCGTGCCCGCCTCCACCGGCCTCGAGCAGCTCATCCGCTCGCCCAAGCTGAAGAGCCTCGGCGCGCTGGTGGTCGTCGACGGCGACGGGCTCCTCGTCGGGGTCGTGAGCGCCGAGCAGGTCCAGCGCGCCCTGACCGCGGCGGCGGAGGCGGTCTAGAGCGCCCGTGCGGCGGACGCGCCGAGTCACCGCAGGACGCCCTCGGGCGCAAGCCGGAGGGCGTCGGTCGACGTATACAGTCCGAACCGTTCCTCACCCGTCCCGAGCGCGAGAACCCACATGCCTTCACATGACGTCCTGATCATCGGTGCCGGATTGGCCGGCCAGCGCGCCGCCGTCGCGGCCGCCGACGCCGGTGTCTCCGTCGCGATCCTCTCCAAGGTCCACCCGGTCCGCTCACACTCCGTCGCGGCCGCCGGTGGCATCAACGCCGCGGTCTCGGTCACCGACGACTGGCGCTCGCACGCCTACGACACCGTCAAGGGCGCCGACTTCCTCGGCGACCAGGACGCGATCGAGGTCATGTGCTCGGAGGCGCCCGCCGAGGTCATGCACCTCGAGCACATCGGCGTCACCTTCCACCGCAACGACTCCGGCGAGCTCGACCTGCGGGCGTTCGGCGGCGCCTCGGTCAAACGCACCGCCTACGTCGCGGACATCACCGGCCAGGCCATCCTGCACGTGCTCTACGAGCAGCTCATGAAGTACCACGAGACGGTCGACCGCTACGAGGAGTGGTTCACCACCTCGCTGATCATCGACGAGGAGGGCGCCTGCGTCGGCTGCGTCGCGCGGAACATCCGCACCGGCTCGATGGAAACCTTCACGGCGAAGAACGTGATTCTCGCCTCCGGTGGGGCCGGACAGTGCTTCAAGCCCACCACCAACGCGCTCATCTGTACCGCGGACGGCATCGCGCAGGCCTACGACGTCGGCGCGCCGCTCATGGACATGGAGATGATCCAGTACCACCCGACCACGCTGGTCGAGAACGGCTTTCTCATCACCGAGGGCGCCCGCGGCGAGGGTGCGCATCTGCTCAACAGCGACGGTGACCGCTTCATGGAGAAGTACGCACCGAACAAGATGGAGCTCGCCTCGCGCGACGTCGTCTCCCGCGCCGAGCAGACCGAGATCAACGAGGGCCGGGGTGTCGGCGAGGACAAGTCGGGCATCTACCTCGACATCACGGTCGTCCCGAAGAAGCGCGTCCACGAGGCGCTCCGCGAGATCGTCAACATCGGCAAGGACTTCGCCGGCGTGGACATCACGAAGGAGCCGATCCTCATCCGGCCCGGCCAGCACTACATCATGGGCGGCGTGAAGACCGACATCAACGGCGCGACGCCGATCGACGGCCTCTACGCCGCGGGCGAGGTCGCCTGTGTCTCGGTCCACGGCGGCAACCGCCTGGGCGCGAACTCGCTGCTCGACACGCTGATCTTCGGCCGCCGCGCCGGCGAGCACGCCGCGCAGCGCGCCAAGGGGATGGCGATGCCCGAGGTCGGCGAGGCACAGGCCCGCCAGGACGAGCAGAAGATCGCCGAGATCATCGCCCGCCCGCGCGAGGGCCGCCGGATCTCCGAGATCAAGGACGAGCTCGGCACCGTGATGAACCAGTACGTGGCCGTCTACCGCGAGGAGGACGGGCTCCAGAAGGCGCACGAGGTCGTCCGCCGCCTCAAGGAGGAGGCGAAGACCGCTTACGTGGACGACCGCGGCACGGTCTTCAACCAGGATGTCCTCGGCGCCATCGAGCTCGGCTACATGCTCGACGCCGCCGAGTGCACCGTGGTCGGCGCGATCGAGCGCAAGGAGTCCCGCGGGGCGCAGTACCGCGTCGACTTCCCCGACCGCAACGACGAGGACTTCATGCAGCACATCAACACGACGAAGAACGGCGGTGACGCGCCCACCATCACCTACACGCCCGTCACGGTCACCCAGTGGCAGCCCGAAGTGCGCAAGTACTAGAGCAAGGAACCTCATGGCCGATACCCGCAAGCCCTCGCAGGACTTCACCCTGCGCATCCGCCGCTACGACCCGGAGTCCGGCCAGCCGCCGTTCTGGGACGAGCACACGATCAACCTCGAGCCGCACCGCTCGGTCCTGGAGGGCATCCTCCAGGCCAAGGGCAAGTACGACGGCTCGATCGGCATCCGCTGCTCGTGCAAGGCCGCGATCTGCGGTTCCTGTGGCGTGCGCGTCAACGGCAAGCCGGGCCTCGCCTGCCACACCCACCTCTCCGCCGCGCTCAAGAGCTCCGGCGAGGACGGCGTGATCGAGGTCGAGCCGATGGGCAACATGCCGATCATCAAGGACCTGATCGTCGACATGGACGCGGTCCACTGGAAGAAGATCCAGCGCGTCACCCCGTGGCTGCTCGCCCAGGATCCGCTCCCGGAGCGCGAGCACATCGTCGATCGCGAGGCGATGGTCGACGTGACCCAGTCGATGGCCTGCATCCAGTGCGGTGCCTGCGTCTCGGACTGCCTCTCGATGGAGGTCGACCCGCTCTTCATCGGCCCGGCCGCCCTGGCCAAGGCCTACCGCTTCGTCGGTGACCCGCGCGACGTGCAGCAGTTCGAGCGCCTGAAGGACCTCGCCGAGGATCCGCACGGCATGTACGACTGCACGCACTGCTTCAAGTGCATCGAGGCCTGCCCGAAGGGCGTCGCCCCGATGAACCAGATCATGCGGCTGCGCCGCCGGGCCGGCGGCGACCACCACATCAACGACCGCAACAACGGCTACAACCACGAGCACGCGTTCGTGAAGAACATCCGCAAGAACGGGCTTTTGCACGAGAACGACCTGCTGGCCGACTCCTTCGGCGGCAAGTTCAACCCCGCCGCCGGCCTCTTCCTCGCGAAGTCGCTGCCCGTCATCACGCGGGCGCTCATCCGCGGCAAGGCGACGCTCAAGGTCGCCCTGCTGCACCCGCACAAGGCCGACGACCACGTCAAGCGGATCTTCGACACCGTCGAGGGCCGCGAGGAGCGCGTCGACCTCAACCTCTACATCACCGGCTACGACGAGGACGACAAGAACGGCGCCGCCAACGAGCCCGTCGTCGTCGGGGCGGGCGACGACGGCCAGGCCTCGCCGTCCGCCCCCGGAGCCAACGCCAAGGGAGCATCCTGATCATGCGTGTCGCCTACTGGCCCGGCTGCGTCTCGCGCGGCTTCACCCCCGAGCTCCACGGCTCGGTCGCCGCGGTCGCCCCGCTGCTCGACATCGAGCTGGTCGAGCTCGACCGCGCCTGCTGCACCGGCGCGGGCGTCATCGCCGAGCACTCGCAGGAGCTCGCCGACACCCTGAACGCCCGCACGTTCGCGATGGCGCAACAGGAGATCGCGAACGGCGCCGACCTGATGATGAACATCTGCTCCACCTGCCAGGGCGCGCAGTCGGAGTGCCAGGAGCGCCTGGACAACAACAAGGAGTACCGCGACCACGTCAACGAGACGCTCGCGCCGGAGGGCCTCTCCTACGAGAAGGGCATCACCAACAAGAACTTCCTCTGGCTGCTCGTGGAGGAGATCGGCCTGGACAAGCTCCGCTCGCTGGTCAAGCGGCCGCTCACGAACCTCAAGGTGGGCCCGTTCTACGGGTGCTACATCGTCCGTCCGGCGGACCGCATCGGGATCACCGACGAGAACCCGCGCGACACGTACCTGTCGCTGGTGATCGAGGCGCTCGGCGGCACGGTCATCGAGTACGCCGGGTCGCACAAGTGCTGCGGCTTCCCGATCATCACGATGAGCACGGAGGCCTCGCTCAAGCAGGCCGGCACGCATCTCGCCGACGCAGCCGACGCGGACGCCGACTGCCTGGTCACCCCGTGCCCGCTCTGCCACCTGAACCTCGACCTGCAGCAGCCGCTGGCCGAGAAGGTCGTCGGGCGCCCGCTCGACATGCCGGTCCTCCATCTCCCCCAGCTCGTGGGCCTCGCCCTCGGCCTGGAGCCGAAGGAGCTCGGCCTGCAGCGTCACGTGGTCAAGCCGACCTCCGTGATCGACTGGACGACCACGGTCGTCGCAGGCGTCGGGACCAAGCACGGCGAGACCGTCTCGGGCGGCAGCGTCGCCGCTGCCACCGCCGGCGGCTGGTAGTTCGCCCCGTGGAGCGCGAGGCTCCACCCGCAGAATCCGCGGCGGTGCGCGATGCGCGCCGCCGCTCGTCGTCTGCAGCCGCCTCGGGCGAGGTGTCGATCGCTCCGCAGCTCACGCCTGCGGAGCGGGCGCAAGCGCTCTCGCGGCTCGGCCGTCCCGCAC
>JACDAP010000253.1 GCA_013695395.1 Solirubrobacterales bacterium | reverse complement strand
GGCCGCGGTGGTCGAGGGCTCGGCCGACGCGGGCGAGTGGGCGCGGGGGCTGACCACGAGCGGCCGGAAGGTCCGCCGCGCGGCCTGATCGGTCGCGCGCGCCCCGGGGAGGCATAGGCTGCATGCGTGGACAAAGTGGAGCTCGACCGGCAGTTCTCGGACCTGTACCGGGCTCACCTGCGCGACGTCTACTCGTACTCGTACTACCGGGTGGGCAACCACCACGATGCGGAGGACCTGACCGAGCAGACGTTCCTGCAGGCCTACCGGCACTTCGAGCGTGCGCTCTCCGAGAGCAACGGCCGGCCGCTGCGGCCCTGGCTGATCCGGATCGCGCACAACCTCGCCGCGAACCTGTACCGGGACCGCTCACGCAAGCCGCAGACCCACATCGAGGACGATTCGCAGTACCGGGCGCTCCACACCACGGAGGACCTGGTGGAGGGACGGGACGAGCTCTCGCGCATCCTCGAGGGGATCAAGCAGCTGCCCGACGACCGGCGCAAGGCGCTCATCATGCGCTTCGCCCTCGGCATGGACAACCGGGAGATCGCCCGGGCCATGGACCGCAGCGACGGGGCCACCAAGGTCCTTATCCACCGTGCGATCAAACAGCTCGAGGGCATCGTCAGGACGCCCGAGGAGATGAGGAAGTGACCCGATGAGCGATCCTGCCACCACAGACTTCGAGCGGATGCTCCGGCAGGCGCTCACGCCCGTCGAGCCGCCCGCGGACTTCGCGGCGCGCTTCGAGCGCACGCTGCAGAACCTCACCGACATCGCTGCGGACGAGCTCGACGCGTGGGAGCTCGGCGCCATGCGCGACCCCCGCAACTGGCCGACGGTCGCCCGCCCGGTCGCGGCGGTGGCCATCGGGGGCGCGGCCAGCGCCGCGCTGGTCGTGGTGCGGGTGCGGGCCGGGCGCAAGAAGCGCCGCGCCGACGCCTCCGACCCGCTCTCCTACGTCGAGCAGACGGTCAAAGCCGTCGCCGACGAGGCACGGCGCGTTCTGGACCGATAGACATACCTGGCATGGAAACCGGCGGAGACGATGATCCGACCGGGGGGAACGGCGCGAAGGAACCCCCGATGGATCCATCTGCGCTCCGAGAGCTGGCCGACGAAGACCTGATGCAGTACGTGCGTCGGGGGGAGCCCGTGGCCTTCGAGATCGTCTACGAGCGTCACTCCACCGCCGCCTTCTCGCTCGCGTACCGCATGACGGGCAACCGCAACGGAGCCGAGGACGTCGTGCAGGAGGCGTTCCTGAGCCTCTGGCGCTCGAACGCCCGCTACGACCGCACCCGCGGATCGGTCCGCACCTGGGTGCTTGGCATCGTCCACAACCGCGCCATCGACTCGCTGCGCCGCTCGGTCGTCCACGACAAGCGCCGGGCCAGCGACGAGGGCATCGAGGAGCGCTTCGAGGCCAAGGAGCGCACGGAGGTCGAGGTCGCCCGCCGCGACGAGGCCCGCGAGGTCCGCGAGGCGCTCACCACCCTTCCCCCCGAGCAGTCGAAGGTGATCGAGCTCGCCTACTTCGGCGGCTTCACCCACACGGAGATCGCGAAGATGCTCGACACGCCGATCGGCACGATCAAGGGCCGGATGCGGCTCGGGCTCGAGAAGATGCGCGGCCAGCTCGGCGGCCTCGCGCCGGGGGTGGCGACATGAGCCGGTTCCGCGCTGACTTCTCCGAGTGCCCCCGCGGCCTGGACGCGGGCGCCTATGTGCTGAGCGCCCTCGCCTCCCAGGAGGCTGCCGACTACGCCGCCCACCTCGAGGAGTGCGGTAACTGCCGTAGTGAGGTCTACGACCTGCGGGCCGTCGTCGACACCCTGCCGATCGCCGCGCCGCAGTCCGCGGCGCCGCCCGCGCTGAAGGGCCGCCTGATGGCGATCGTCAACGCAGAGGCCGAGCTGCTGCGGGCGGCGGGCCCCGAGGCGGACGCCGCACCAGCCTCCCGCGCCTCGCGACGTCGCTGGCTGCCCTCCTTCTCGATGCCGATGCGGCCTGCGTTCGTCGGCGCGCTCGCCTGCGGCCTGCTTGGCGTGGGCGTGGTGGGCGGGATCGCGGTCGAGAGCACCGGCGGGCCCGAGACCCGCACCGTCGTCGCGCAGACCACCGGGAAGGCGAAGGCCCAGCTCGAGGTCACGGGCGACAAGGCCTCGCTCCGCGTCACCGGCGCGCCGAGCCTCAAGGAGGGCCGCATCTACCAGGTCTGGTTCGACAGGGGTGACGGGCAGAAGCGCCCGACCCACACGCTCTTCAACGTCCGTTCCGACGGGCGGGCGACCGTGGCTATCGACGAGTCGGTCGAGGGCGTCGCGCAGATCCTGGTCACCGAGGAGGACAGTGGCGGCAGCCTCGCGCCCTCCAGCGACCCGGTGATCTCGGCCGACCTCGCCTGACCCGTTCAGAACCCCTTCACCCTGCGCTGCTAGCTTCGCTTCCGTGAGTGCCGTGAGCGAGGAGACCGTCTGCTACCGGCATCCGAACCGGGAGACCGCCGTCTCCTGCTCGCGCTGCGGGCGCCCGATCTGCACCGACTGCATGACCTCCACGCCCGTGGGCATGCGCTGCCCGGAGTGCTCGAAGGAGAAGACGAAGGTCGTCTCGATGCGCTCCATCAACGCGACGGTCACCACGGTGACCACAGCGCTGATCGCCATCAACGGCCTGATCTTCCTGGCCTCGGGCCAGTTCGGCTTCGGCACCGGTGGGACGGCCTCCCAGCTGAACGTCAATCTCGGCCTCTTCGGGCCGTCGATCGACATCAACCACGAGTACTACCGCCTGGTCACGAGCGGGTTCCTGCACAGCGGGCTGCTTCACGTCGGCTTCAACATGTACCTGCTGTGGGTGCTCGGGCAGCTGCTCGAGGGTCCGCTCGGCTCGGTGCGCTTCGCAGGCCTCTACGTCGTCTCCCTGCTCGCGGGCTCGTTCGGCGCGCTGCTCCTCGAGCCGACCGCATTGACGGTCGGGGCCTCCGGCGCGGTGTACGGGCTCATGGGGGCAGCGTTCTTCCAGATGCGCGCCCGGGGGATCGACCCGTTCTCGACGGGGATCGCGCCGCTCATCCTGTTCAACCTGGTGCTGTCGTTCGTGATCCCGAACATCTCGATCGGCGGCCACATCGGCGGCCTGGTCGGCGGCTCGCTCTGCGCGCTCGCGCTCGTCGCGATCGAGAAGCGGCGCCTGCCGCCGTGGACGGGCTACGTCGCCCTCGCCGTGATCGGGGTCGCCTCCGTCGTGGGCGCCATCGCCGTCAGCGGCCGCGTCGAGGGCCTCTTGTAGCCGACCCCCTCTGGGTGGCTCCGCCACGCGGCGCGGGGCGTACGCTGTCGGCGGTGCGCTGGCTTCGGGAGACGGCAGCAGGGACGAGCGTTCTGCTCTGCGCCGTGCTGAGCGCCTGCGGGGGCGGGACGAAGGACACACCGCCCCTCGGCGACCCCGCGCAGGCGGCTGCGGTCGCGAGCGTCGAGCGGCTGGCCAAGGCGGTCGACGACGGGGACGCGGCCGAGAGCTGCCGCTCGCTCACCCTGGCGAGCCGGCGGGTCATCGGCCTGACCGGGGCGCCCGGCGCCACCTGCAGCAAGGCGCTCGAGGAGTTCCTCGTCGTCTACGGGTTGCGGCGCACCCTGCCGGACGTCGAGAAGCTCCGGGCGGAGGTCAGCGGCCGGCGGGCGATCGTGCGAGGCGAGGGACTCGAGACCCCGCTGACCACCACGAAGAACGGCGGCGGCTGGCGGGTCAGCCTGATCCAGCTGCCGGGCGTGCGCGCCGACGTCACGGCCGCCGAGGCCTGCGGCCGCTATCTGAAGCAGGCTGACGACCTCGGCCTGCCACCCTTCGACCCAGGACCGCTGGCGGCGCGGCTGCGCTCCGAGGCCCGGCTCATCGACGGCCTCCGCCGTCGACTCGATGCGCTCCCGTCCGCCGGCCCAGCACGGTTGGGTCTGCCGGACGTGCTCGATGCGCTCGCGACCGTCCGCGCCGGGCTGCGCGCCCAGGCGCGCCGCGTCCAGGACGGCGGCTCGGTCCCGCGGGCGGTCCAGTCCACCGCTCGCGCCGACCAGCTCGTCCGCTCCCTCCTGGGCGAGGAGGGATCCAAGGCGCGGATCGCCTGCCCGCTCGACGTGACCAAGGGGCCTGAGCTCGCCGCGCGCCGCACGATCCTGGACGCCGCGTGCAACAGCTTCGCGGCGACGATCGACCGACTTGACACCGAGCCGGCGACCGTCGAGGGGGCCCGGCGGCTCCTGGAGGCGATCGACAGCGCGCTCGGACGCTTCGACGCCCGCTTGCGGCGCGCGCCGGTCGCCCCCCGGCTGCGGCGCCTGCGCATCCGTGCGCGGGGGGCGGTCGCCTCCCTGCGGGAGCAGGTCC
>JACDAP010000248.1 GCA_013695395.1 Solirubrobacterales bacterium | reverse complement strand
GTCCGCGGGCGCGAGAGGGCATCATGTAGGGGTGCCGCCTGCCCGTCAGCCCGATCGCATGCGCCGCTGGGTCCGTCGACTCGGCGGGCTGCTGCTCGTCGCGGGCGTCCTCGGGCTGGTCGAGGTCGGCCTGACGATGTACTGGCAGGAGCCGTTCTCCTCGCTGATCGCGCTGTCCAAGCAGGGCCAGGTCGACGACGACGTCACGGAGCTGCTCAAGACCCCCGTCGCCCTGGCCGACCGCCGCGCGGTGGCACGCCTCGACGCGCCCGCGCGGCCCGCGTTCCTGGCCAAGCGCATGCGCGACACCCTGCGGACGGGGCGCGGCGCCGGGCGCATCGCGATCCCGAGCATCGGCGTCGACAAGGCGTTCGTCGAGGGGACCGACGGGAAGAGCCTCGAGCGCGGGCCGGGCCACTACCCGAAAACGGACCTCCCCGGGGAACGCGGCACGGTCGCCATCGCCGGGCACCGCACGACCTACGGCGCCCCGTTCCGCCACATCGACTCGCTCGACAAGGGCGACCGCATCGAGGTGACGATGCCCTACGGGCGCTTCACCTACCGCGTCGAGCGCCTGGCCGAGGTCACCCCTGACCGCGTCGACGTCGTCAAGGACACGGGCTATCGGCAGCTCGTGCTCAGCGCCTGCACGCCGCTGTTCAGCTCGGCCCGCCGGATCATCGTCTTCGCGCGGCAGGTCTCCATGGAGCCCGCTGCGGAGATCTAGGCTTCACGCCCCGTATCCGGGACCGCCGCCTACGATGCGCCCTGTGCAGCTCGCCGTGATCGATCTCGGGTCGAACTCCTTCCGGCTCGTCGTCTTCACCGCCACCGGCGGTGAGTGGAAACGGACCGACGAGATCTACGAACCGGTCCGGATCGGCGAGGGGATGGCCGCGACGGGCGAGCTCGGTCAGGGACCGATGGAGCGAGCGCTCTCGGCCTTCGATGTCTTCGCCCACTTCTGTCGGGCCGCCGGGCTCGGCCTCGACCAGGTCGACGCGGTCGCCACGAGCGCGATCCGCGACGCCACGAACGCCGAGGCGTTCCTCGACCGAGCGCGCGAGCGCAGCGGCCTGCCTGTCCGCGTGCTCACGCGCGAGGAGGAGGCGCACTACGGCTACCTCGCCGCGGTCAACTCGACCACGCTCGCCGACGGCTGCGTGCTCGACCTCGGCGGCGGCTCGATGCAGCTCACGCAGGTCGCGGGGCGCCTGGAGACCGCCTCGGCCTCCTGGCGGCTGGGCGCGGTCCGGATGACCGAGCGCTTCCTGCCCGGTGACGAGCCCGCGAGCCGCAAGCAGCTCGACAAGCTTCGCGCCCACGTCACCACCAAGCTCGAACGGGCCGCGTGGCTCACGGAGTGCGGGCCTCGCCTGGTCGGCCTCGGGGGCACCGTGCGAAATCTCGCCAGCGCGGTGCAGCGCGCCGCCGACGAGCCTTCGATCGGCGTGCAGGGCCAGTGCGTGAGCACCGAGGCGCTCGACGAGCTCATCGAACGGCTCGCGGAGCTCCCGCCCGCCGAGCGCTCGAAGATTCCGGGGATCAAGCCCGCCCGGGCGGACCTGGTCCTCGCGGGCGCGACGGTCATCCGGACGGTGATGGACGTCGGTGGCTTCGCGGCGCTCGAGACGACCGAGGCGGGCCTGCGCGAAGGGGTCTTCTTCGCCCACCTGCTGGCGGACGAGGGCGGCGTGGTGGAGGACGTGCGTCAGAGCTCCGTCGCCCGCCTGGCCGCCCAGTACCCGAGCGACATCGCCCATACCGCCCACGTCGAGCGCCTGGCGCTCGGCCTCTTCGACGAGACCGCGGCGGCCGGCCTCCACGACGGCGACCCGGTCGAGCGTGAACTGCTGAGCGCGGCCGCCGCCCTCCACGACATCGGGATGAGCGTCGACTACGACGACCACCACAAGCACTCCCGCTACCTGATCCTCAGCGCGGGGCTCCCGGGCTTCTCCCCGACCGAGGTCGCGCTGATCGCCCAGGCGGCCCGGTACCACCGCAAGGGGATGCCAGACGCCGGCCCGATGGACGGCCTGCTCGCCGACAAGCGCGACCTTGCCCGCCTGGACCGCATGTCCGTCCTCGTGCGCCTGGCCGAGGATCTCGAGCGCTCGCGCGACCAGTCGGTCCGCGCGGCGCACCTCGAGGTGGGAAGCAAGCGCGCGCGGCTGCGGCTCGAGGCCGACGGCGACACGGCGGTCCCGCGCTGGGCGGCCGGCCGGGAGACCGAGCTCTTCCAGCGGGCGTTCGGGCGCGCGCTCGAGGTCTGAGCTCGACCGATCAGCGGCGGCCGGTCACC
>JACDAP010000247.1 GCA_013695395.1 Solirubrobacterales bacterium | reverse complement strand
AGATGGGGCCGCTGATCTCGCCGGCGGCGCGCGACCGGGTGGTCGACTACGTCGGCCGTGGCGCGGAGCAGGGCGCGACGGTGGCGCTCGACGGCCGCGACCTCGAGGTCGACGGCGATCCGGGCGGCTTCTGGGTCGGCCCCACCGTTCTCGACCACGTCACCACGGAGATGGACGTCTACCGCGACGAGGTCTTCGGCCCGTTGCTCGTCCTGCTGCGCGCCTCCTCCTTCGAGGAGGCGCTCACGCTCGTCAACGCCAACCGGTACGGCAACGGCGCGTCGATCTTCACCGCGGACGGTGGCGCGGCGCGGGAGTTCCGCTCCCGGGTGGCGGCAGGGATGGTGGGGATCAACGTTCCCATCCCGGTCCCGATGGCCTACTACTCGTTCGGCGGCTCGGGGGACTCGCTGTTCGGCGATCTGCACGTCCACGGCCGGGAGGGCGTGCTCTTCTACACGCGCGGCAAGGTCGTCACCGAACGCTGGCCCGAGAAGGCCTCGGGTGTGGACTACGGCTTCCCGACCCAGCGCTGAGCCTGCTGAGCCGGAGCGGTCACAGTCGCTTACGGAGCATCCCGAAGACACCGCGGCTCACCTGCGCGCATCACTCAGTGACCCTGTTTCGCGGTGAGAATGGATCCGTGCTCGCCAGGCGGGCGGCATTCCATGCTCACCACCCGGGACATGGTGAGAATGGATGCACGCCCGCAGGGCGGGCGCCGATCCATTCTCAGCAGGGGCCCACGCGCGACTACAGCCCGTAGGAGCGCCCGATCACGTCGAGCATGATCTCGTCCGTGCCCGCGCCGATCCGGTTCAGGCGCATGTCGCGCCACACGCGCTCGACGCCGTACTCGGTCATGTAGCCGGCGCCGCCGTGGATCTGGATGCACTCGTCGGCCACCTCGACGGCGATGCGGGCGGCGTAGAGCTTGGCCATCGAGATCTCGCGCACGGGGTACTCGCCGTTGTTGAAGCGCCAGGCGGTCGTGTAGACCATCTGCCGGGCCGCCTCGATCTTCGTGGCCATCTCGGCGAACTTGTGACGGGTCACCTGGAACTTGCCGATCTGGCGGCCGAACGCGGTGCGCTCCATCGCGTATTTCAGCGTCTGGTCCATGCACTGCTGGGCGCCCGCGACGCAGCCCGCCGCGCCGATCAGCCGCTCGCCCTGGAGCTCCCACATGATGTGGTAGAAGCCCTTGCCGACCTGGCCGAGCACCGCGGTCTCCGGCACGCGGACATCCTGGAAGGCGAGGAGCGCCGTGTCGCTGGCGTGCATGCCGAGCTTCTCGAGCTTCTTCTCGCGGATGACCCCCGGGAGGTCCATGTCGACGAGGAAGAGCGTGAAGCCGTCGTAGCCCGCGGAGTCGTCGGTCTTCGTCACGAGCACGATGTAGTCGGAGCGGTGGCCGTTGGTGATGTAGGTCTTCGAGCCGTTGATCACGTACTCGTCGCCGTCCTTGACCGCGCGGGTCTTGATCCCGGAGACGTCGGAGCCGGCGTCGGGCTCGGTGATGCCGAGCGAGGAGATCTTCGTGCCCTTGATCGAGGGGACGAGGTACTCCTGCTTCTGCTCCTCGGTGCCGAACAGGTGGACCGGCGGGGTGGCCATGTCGGTATGCACGGCGATCCCCATCGCGAGGCCTCCGCACTTGGCCTTGGTGATCTCCTCGGCCAGCACGATGTTGCAGAAGTAGTCGCCGCCCTGCCCGCCGTACTCCTCCGGGTAGCTCAGGCCGAGGAAGCCGAGCTCGCCCATCCGCGGGAAGACCGCCGAGTCGAACCACTTCGCCTTCTCCCACTCCTCCGCGTGCGGGGTGAGCTCCTTGAGTACGTAGGAGGAGATCGACTCGCGGAGCCGCTCGTGCTCCTCGGTGAAGATGAAGTGCTTCTGCTTGGTCCCGTGGTCGGGCTTGAGAACGGAGTCGGTGGAGGCCATGTCCGAACGGTAGCCGAAAGTGGGAAGTGGCACTGCCCACTTCTCACTCTGGCGGAGCCCGGTAGCCTCCGCGCGATGAGCGTCTCCTACTCGGTCGCCGACCACGTCGCCACCATCGCGATGGACGACCCGGACACCCGCAACGCGCTTTCGGACGCGATGCTCGACGGGCTGATCGAGGCCTTCACTCGGGCGCGCGAGGACGGCGAGGTGCGGGTCTGCGTCCTGGCCTCCACCCACGCCACGACCTTCTCGAGCGGCGGGAACCTCGCGGGCTTCGCGGCCGACGTGCCGCTCGTGCACAAGCATCTGGCCTCCTCGCGCTTCCCCGAGCTCTTCCGCCTGATCGGGACGCTCGGCAAGCCGACGATCTGCGCTGCCGGCGGGCACTGCCTGGCGGGCGCGCTCGGGCTGGCGCTGGCCTGCGACCTGATCGTCGCGAGCGAGAAGGCGAGCTTCGGGACGCCGGAGATCAACGTCGGGGTCTTCCCGTTCATGATCATGGCGCTCATCTACCGAAACGTCGGGCGCAAGAAGACGACCGAGCTGCTCCTGCTCGGCGACCGGATCGACGCCGCCGAGGCGGAGCGCATCGGCATCGTCAATCGCGTGGTCCCGGTGGCGGAGTTCGACGCTGCCGTCGCGGACTGGGCCTCGCGCCTGGCTGCGAAGTCCCCGCTGCTCGTGCGCCTCGGCAAGGACGCGATGTGGCGCCAGCAGGACATGGCGCTCGAGGAGGCGTGGGACTTCCTGCGCTCCCAGCTGACGGTCGCGTTCTCGACGGAGGACATCCAGGAGGGCGTCACGGCGTTCTTCGAGAAGCGCGAACCGGAGTGGACCGGACGTTGAGCCGGCTGGCGGCCTCCGCGCTGCTCTGCCGGACGAGCGACCGGGTGCCGGAGGGCGCGGCGGGCGCGGCGGCCTTGGCCGAGCGGATCGGGGCGCGCGTGATCGGCGCTCCCGGTGCGCCGCGCACGCAGGCCTGGGAGGCGGACCTCGCCGACGCGCGCGGCTGCCTGCTCGAGGCCGGGGGCCAGGTCGAGGACGCGCTGGAGGCCGGTGATCGCCCGCTTCTGCTGGCCGGTGACTGCTCGATCGCCGTCTCGACGCTGCCGGTGCTCGCCCGCCTGCGACCCGCCGCGTGGATCTGCTGGATCGACGCGCACGCCGACTTCAACACGCCGACCAGCTCGGAGAGCGGGTACCTCGGCGGGATGCCGCTGGCCGGCGCCTGCGGGCTGTGGGAGACGGGCTTCGGGGACGGGGTCGACCCGGCGCGCGTGGCGATGCTGGGCGTCCGCGACGTCGACGGGCCAGAGCGCGTCGCGCTCGACACGCACGGTGTCGGCTACCCCGACGGCCCCTCCGCGCTCGAGGGCGCGGAGGTCTTCCTCCACCTCGACCTCGACGTCCTCGACCCGTCCTGCCTGCCCGCGCCGTTCCCCGCGCCCGACGGCTGGACGTTCGCGCGCCTGCGGCGGGTGCTCACCGAGCTGGCGGAGCTCACCGAGCTCGTCGGGGTGGAGATCACGGGCGCGCACCCGGACCACACCGACGAGATCCACCGGGCGATCGTCCCTCTTCTGGGGTAGCGGGACGGGCCGCTCAGCGCGCAGCGCCGAGCCTGAGCAGCGCCCGGATGCGCTCAGCGGCGAGGAGGGAGGCTCGGTCCAGGTCCTCCCAGTCGAAGCGGCCGAACCGGTAGCCGGCGAGCTGGTAGTCCATGTCGCGCTGGTGGTCGAGCTTGGTCTGGGCCCGTCGCTCGTGGTGGGCGCGCCCGTCGAGCTCGAGCACGAGCCGCTCGTCCTCGTAGACGCAGTCCGCCTTGTGGGGGCCGATCCGGTGGTTCAGTCGCGTCGGGCGCGGGAGTCCGTGGGCCCGGCAGTACGCCAGGTAGCGGCGCTCGAGCTCCGACTTCGTGTGCGCTTCCTCGCTACGGATGAGCCGGGCGACCCGGCCGGCGCCGTGCCGCCCGGGGAGCTCGCGGAGGGTGTGTTCGAGGTGAGCGACCGGGAGCCGGGGCAGCTGATCGGCGACGCGGCGGAGGTCGTCGTACTCGAGCACGTCGGCGAGGTCGACCAGCGTGCGTGAGCGGACCGTCACGCGCAGGTCGACCCAGTGCTGGACGTGGCTGGCCGGAAGGCGTTCCGTCCGGTGGACGGTGATCCCCGGCCTAGAGCCGTGGCGGTCGGTGGTGGTCAGGTGCACGACATCCGGCATCGGGATCCAGCCGACGACCGCGGCGGCCGACAGGTGCGACAGGCACGCGTTCGCGCCGCACCAGGACAGTGCGGCGAGCATCTGGCTCTCCGCGGGGAGCGGGCCGTGACCGAAGGTGAAGACGCCTGGGTGGCGCTCGCAGAGCCAGCCTTCGCGACTCGCCGCGTGATGACCCGATAGTGGATGCCGGCTGCCTCGATCGTGGTTCGGTCGATGATGCCGCGCCGCCGCGCGGCGAGCGCTCGCAGCTCCGGCCAGGGGGGTTGGTCGTCGTTTGTCCGCATCTATGGGACCAAGGGCGTCGAACCCCCTCCAGGGTTGGAGTTGGCGCGCCTGCGCTCGCTCTCGCCGAGGCCCGCAGCGCTCCGCCCGAGATGCCGGGGGGTTCGACGCGATCTGTCCCATCAACGGGGACAGAAGACGTCGAACCCCCTCCCCTCAAGGCGGCGGCCAGATCGCGCCCTCCAGGCGCACGACAGGGTCGCTGGTCGCGCGGAGCGTCAGGAGCTCCGGCAGGCGTGCAGCCATCTCGAGCGCGCTGACGGCGGCGTCGAAGGCGTCCTCCGAGCCGATGGCGGCCTTCAGCAGCGCGGGGGGAACCCGCGGATCGTCCGCCAGGTAAGCCTCGCGAGCCAGTGCCGAAGACTTCACGACCGGCCCGGTGAGCGCCCGCGGGTAGATCTCGAGCGCCATCGGCGCCCGGGCGTCGTCCCATGGCCAGAGGGCGAACCCCGCCGCGCGAAGACGCGGAAGGAACGGCATGCCGCGGAGCGACCCGGTGCCGACCGCGCCCGCGCCGCCGATCTGGAAGACCGACTTGGGCCGAGCCGGTGCCGCGCGCTCCCGACCGGAAGCGGAGTCGAGGTGGGAGCCGCCCGGCTCCTCGGTGCGACGCAGCTCCGGCTCGTCCGGTCCGCGAACCGGGCGCCGCCGCCCCGGGCGCCCCCAGAAGGGCGGTTGGCACGCGGCCAGCCAGGCCTCGCCGTCGCGCGCGATCCGAGCCCACACTCCGTCGGCGTCCCTGCAGCCCAGGGAGCGCACGAACCAGGCGGGCAGCGAGAAGGCGAAGTCGAAGCCGGCCACGACCTGGCCCGCGGCGACCACATGGGCCACAGCGGCCTCGCGTGAGAGTCCGCCGGTGAGCGCCACGAGCTCCCCGGCCCACGCCTCGGCCACCCAGATCCGTCGCTCCGCGCCCCGAACCGCACCGGACCAGTCGACGGCCATCACGCGGGGCTCGCTCACCAACGGAGCTTCGCGCACTCTCAAACCGGGGGCCGGTGCGGCTCGTTTGCAGTGTGCCGAGCCTCACCCGCAGCGCAGCGCACCTCGCTTACCCTTTCTGTTGTGTCCTTGCGTCTGCGAGACATCCGACCCACCGACAAGCCCGCCCTGGTGCGGCTTCATCGACACCTGTCCGCGGAGACCCGGTACCGCCGGTATCACGCGGCCAAGGGTGATCTCACCACGAGTGACCTGCGCTACCTGACCGAAGTGGACGGCCACGACCACGTGGCCCTCGTGGCCGAGCTCGCGCCCGAGCACCTCGACGGTGTGGTCTCCCCGGTCGCGGACTTCGTCGGCGCGCCGGACCCGGCCGAGCTGGCCGGTGTGGCCCGTCTGGTCAACGACCCCTCGCACCCGGGGGAGTCGGAGATCGCGATCGTCATCCGCGACGACGTGCACGGCCGCGGGCTCGGAGTCGAGCTCGTCGAGGCGGTGCTCGAGCGTGGGCGCCGCGAGGGTGTGCGCACCGCGCTCGCCCAGGTCCAATCGGACAACCACCGCGCCCTGCGGCTCTTCCAGGGGCTCGGCTTTCGCCAGCGCTCCGGCTACGGCCCGGTCACCGAGCTGGTGCGCCGGCTCGACGTCCCGCTCGACGAGCAGTAGCGCCGCCCGCCGCGCCGCGTGCAGGAGACTGCGTCGATGCGCCCCAAGGAGGTCCGCACCGCCACCGTCGCCGACGCCCGGACGATCGCCCGCCTGATGCGGGCCTTCGGTGCCGAGTACGACGATCCGCCCGAGCCGGGGACGGAGGAGCGGGTCGCCCGCTTCCTGGCCGACCCGTCCGGCGGCGCGGTCCTCCTGGTCGGCGAGCCGGCGTTCGGCCTGCTGACCCTGCGCCTGCGCACCGCGATCTGAGCGGGGCGTGGACGCAGCGGCGAGCGGGATCCGCGAGAGTAGGACGTGCTACGTCCCACTCCTGATAAGCAGAGGTTCACCCTTGAGCGTCGACGGCCCCGCCATCATCACCTGCTCGATCTCCGGATCGCTCGCCAACCGCGAGCAGTGCCCGGCCATCCCGTACACCCCCGGCGAGTACGCGGCCGAGGCGCGCCGGATCGTCGACGAGGGCGGCGTGATGGTCCACATCCACGCCCGCAAGCCGGACGGGACGCCGAGCTATGAGACCGAGGACTTCGCGGCGATCACCGAGGCGATCAAGCAGGAGGTCGGGGATGCACTGATCATCAACTACTCCACCGGCGCCCTCGGGGTCTCGATGGAGCAGCGGACCCGGTACCTACGCGCGCTCAGGCCCGAGGTGGCCGCGGTGAACATGGGCTCGATGAACTACGCGAAGTACTCCGCGCGGCGCAAGCAGTTCGTCTTCGACACGATCTTCCCGAACCCGTTCAGCGAGATCCAGCAGTTCCTGGAGGTCATGCGCGAGGAGGGGATCAGGCCCGAGCACGAGTGCTTCGACGTCGGCCACGTCGGCTCGCTCGCCCCGCTGATCGACATGGGGCTGCTCACCGAGAAGCTCCACGTCGACTTCGTCATGGGCGTCACCGGCGGTGTGCCGCCGACCGCGCGGAACCTCGCGATGATGGCCGACAACGTGCCCGCGGGCTCGCACTGGGGGCTCATCGGGATCGGCCGGGTCCAGTGGCAGCTGATCGGCGCGGCGCTCGCGCTCGGGGGCTCGATCCGGGTCGGCCTGGAGGACAACTTCTACCTCCCGGACGGGACCATGGCGGCCTCCAACGGTGAGCTGATCGCCCGCGCGCGGCGGATCACCGAGGACCTGGGCCGCCGGCCCGCGACGGTCGCCGAGGCCCGTGAGCTGCTCGGCGTCCGGAAGGAGGCGGTCGCGTGAGTCTGCCCCTCGACGGCATCAAGGTCCTCGACCTCTCCCGCCTGCTGCCCGGCCCGTTCTGCTCCCTGCTGCTCGCCGACTATGGCGCCGAGGTCATCAAGGTGGAGGACACCGGGATGGGCGATTACGTCCGCTGGGCGACGCCCGGGGTGGACGGCGTGGAGGAGTCAGCGAAGTCCGTGCGCTTCCTCGCGCTCAACCGCAACAAGCAGTCGATCCGACTCAACCTGAAGGACCCCGCCGCCAAGGAGGCCTTCCTCAAGCTGGTGGAGGGGGCCGATGTCGTCCTCGAGTCCTTCCGCCCCGGCGTGATGGAGCGGCTCGGGATCGGCTACGAGACCCTTAGGGAGCGCAACCCGGGCATCGTGCTCTGCGCGATCTCCGGCTACGGCGCAAGCGGCCCGTTCGTCGGTCGCTCCGGCCACGACATGAACTACCTGGGCCGGATCGGGCTGCTCGGGCTCACCGGTGAGGCCGACGGCCCGCCCGTCCAGGCCGCGGGCCAGATCGCCGACATCGGCGGCGGCGCGCTCATGGCCGCCTTCGGGATCCTCGCCGCGCTGCGTGAGCGCGACCGCTCCGGGGAGGGGCAGTTCGTCGACGTCTCGATGGCCGACGGTGCGCTCTCCTGGCTGGCGATGGACGCCGCCGCCGCCCTCCAGGGCGAGCCGCAGCGACGCGGGCAGATGGCGCTCGGCGGGCGCTTCGCCTGCTACCGGCCCTACGCCTGCAAGGACGGCTACGTGACCATGGGGGCGCTCGAGCCCAAGTTCTTCCAGGCGTTCTGCCACGGGACCGGGCGGGAGGACCTGCTGCAGCACCAGTTCGACGAGCCCGGCAGCGAGGGCCACGCGAAGCTCGAGGCGCTGTTCCTGGAGCGCACCCGCGAGGAGTGGGCCGCCTTCGCCTCCGAGCACGACTGCTGCCTGGAGCCCGTGCTCGAGCTCGAGGAGGCGCTCGACTCCGAGCTCGTCCGCGAGCGCGGCATGATCGTGGAGCTCGATCAGCCGGGCGCGACCGAGCCGGTCCGCCTCCTCGGCCCGCCGGTCAAGCTCTCGCGCACCCCCGCGGACGCCAACCGGCGGCCCGCCCCGGGCTTCGGAGCGGACACCGAGGCGGTCCTCGCCGCGGCGGGGATCTCGGAGGAGGAGATCGCCGCGCTGCACGCCAGCGGCGCCGTCGCCGGCCAGCACGAGGGCGTGGGGGGCTCCTTCCTGTCGTGAGCAGTCCGGACGGCTTGTTGAAGATGGCCGAGCTGGCCGAAGCCTCCGGGGTCTCGGCCGGCACCATCAAGCACTACCTGCGTGAGGGGCTGCTCGGCGACCAGGCGGGCGTGATGCGGACCTCGCGCAACATGGCCTGGTACCCGCCGGACTTCGTCGAGCGCATCACGCTGATCAAGCGGCTCCAGGAGGACCGCTTCATGCCGCTCAAGCTGATCCGCGAGCTGATCGAGGAGGACCCGGATCGCGCCCGCGCGCTCGTCGAGCTCGAGGACCGGATCCTCGAGGTCGCGGTGGCCCGCGGCGAGCAGGTCGCCCGCGTCTCCCGAGCCGAGGTCCGCCGCCGCTACGACCTGCCGCAGGAGGTGCTCGACCGGCTCGCCGAGATCACGGTCCTCACCCCGAACAGCCGCGGCTACGACCCCGACGACCTGGCCATCATCGACGCGATGAGCCGCTTCCGCGCGGGGGGTTACGACGAGCGGCTTGGCTTCACCGTCTTCGAGACGCTCCGCTACCAGGAGGCGCTCGAGCCGCTCGTCCGCGAGGAGGTACGCGCCCTGCTGGACAAGCTCACCGGCGAGGTCGAGCCCGACCGGGCCGCGGAGATCATCGCCGCGGGCGCCGCGCCCCTCCGGGAGCTGATCGGCGCGATGCACTCGAAGCTCCTGCTGGCCGAGCTCCAGCGCCAGCGCCGCCGTGGCTGATCCGGACGAGCGGCTCGACGTCTACGACGAGCTCGGCGTCCACCTCGGGGTCAAGGCGCGCGGTGCGGTCCACCGCGACGGCGACTGGCACCGCTGCGTCCATCTCTGGGTGCTCAGCGGCGACGCGGTCCTGCTCCAGCGCCGGGGCCGGCACAAGGCCTCCTGGCCGGGCGCGCTCGACGCGACCGCGGCCGGGCACGTGGCGGCGGGGGAGAGCGTCCG
>JACDAP010000246.1 GCA_013695395.1 Solirubrobacterales bacterium | reverse complement strand
AGCATATTTCTTGAGCAGAGGCTTGGCTGCTTTCTTAAAACTTTTAGTAATTCTAACTTCGGCTTTCATTGATAAAATCGGACAGCGTTTGAAGTTTTCGCTTTGATTTTCGCGCCTCTTTCACTTCCTTGATGCCGGTCTGAATACTTGTCACAACGTCGAGTTTATTTTGCAAAGTTCTGAGATGTTCATTAAGTTTCGTCCAATCGTCGAGCGAAACGGTCGGCTCAGTCTTTCGCTTCTCGATAACGACGGCGTAGCGCAAATCTTCGGCGAGTTTTTCATCTTCGAGAAGTTTATTAATAAACGCTTCGCGCTCGCTTTTTTTCAATGCTTGAAACGCGGTGTAGAAAACTTCGGCGATGGCTTGCGGTTGTGTCATAGTGAGAGAATTATAGCATCAAAGATTGATGAATCTACAGCAAAACTGATGCGTGGACGGATTTGTTATAGAAAGACGCAATTAAATTTCGTTGAGGTTTTCGAGTATTTGCTTTTCCAATTTTTCACCTAACCAAAATCCTGCTTGTTGCTTCAAATCCGACAAAATTTCACGCACTTCTTTGATAATTCCGTTCTCCTTCGCCTTTATCAAAACGCCGACTAAACCGATAGTTTGCAATCCTTCTTGGCGTGCCACGTTTGTTCCGATTCTTTCGTCCATCAAAAGCAAATCGCAGTTTGTTTCCAAAGCTAAAACGATTGCCTGCGCCTCGCCCGCGTCGAGTTTGGTTAGCAGCATTTGGACTTTTTGCAGGTTTATCGGATGAGAAATTTTAATCCATTCAGCGTTTTCGTATTCGCTCAAATCTATGCCGAATTGTTTGAGGGCGCGAATTTCCGTGTCAACGGCGGGCGGAACGATAATTTCGGAAAAGAGTTTTTGTAGAATGTCGAGCCGCCGAATCAAAATCAGATTCGAGACGGGAGAAGTGTCGGAAACGATAATCATTTGATTAAACCGATAGTTTGCAAATCGCGCCGGTAATCTTCTTCGCCGTAATGAACGGGAATGTTTCGTGCGGCTAATTCTTTTTGAAATTCGTATTGATGCAAACCCGCCAATCGGCTCGCCTGTCCGAGCGTGAGCTTTTCTTCTTGGAATAAAACGAGCGCGACTTTCAGCAGAATTTCTTTGGCGGAAAGTCCTGATTGTTTGATGATTTGGTCTGGAATTTCGACAATCATAGCAGGGAAATTATATCACTAAGAATAATCAGGATTACAACAAAACTGTTCCAAAACAAATTTATTGTAGATTAGGGCTTCAATCAAAATAATACATCAGTGATATAGACTGATTGTCTTTACTAATCATTCTTGTGTAACTAATTAGCAAGATTTGATTATACATTATTGCGGTTTTTTAGGTTATATTTATGAGAATCTAATCCTAACCACTATTATTGTTGGATTTCTAATTAGCCTTTGAAAAACAATATGAATCTTACATATGAGTTAAAAAGTCATTTTCTAAATCTTTACCATCTCGCGCTCACGGATATTGAATTTGATGTATTAGAGCTAAAAATGCTTTATCAAATTGGTGAAGAGCGCGGACTCTCTGTAGCTCAAATTCAAGATGTTGTATTACGACCTGATACAATTCGCTTTTCGGTTCCCGAAACTGCTCTTGAAAAAGTCGAATTCCTGTACGATTTTGCAAGAATTGCTTGGGCTGACGGAGAAATTGACTCATGTGAACAAAAATTATTACGAACGTTTTGTGAAAAATTTGAAGTTGAAGAAGATAAAATACCAGCACTTTCCCAGTTTCTCTTTGAGGAAGCAGAAAAAGGCACGTCTACCGAACAATTACTCAAAATAGTGTCCAAATATATTTAATGTATGGAAAACTCAAGATTATTAACAGGGCTATTCAGAACCAAAACGGTTGTCGAGAAAAATGTCGAGACTGTTTCGACCAATATTCAAACTGATGATCGAAAGACTTATACGGAACATGGATTTATTCAAGCGAGCAGAATGGATGGTGCGCTCGCGGGATTGAGGGTTTGCCTGCATAAAATTTATCAGGATTTCAAACAGGAAATAAAAGACGATAAGGCGACACAATACGAACTCAAACGACCTTATCGGGTGAAGATTGAAGAACGAAGAGGCGATATTGCTCGGCTCGAAAAAAGAAATGAAAAAGTTCACGCCGAAGAAATTCCGAAAGTTAAAGAGAAAATGGAGCAGCTCAAAGAAGAAATTGCATACATCAGAAATAATCCTCAAGAAATAACGGGCGACAAAACCAATAAAGTTAGTTTCTTTATCGGCGTGATTATTTTGTGTTTTCTAACCTTGTATTTAGGCGTATTTTACAGTTCAGCCTCATATTCAGCTTTCTTTAAAGAGTTTAAGGGAAATGAAACAGGTATTGCCGGCTCGATTTTCGACGCAAAAGCCATAGAGAATGCATTTCGGGATGGAATTACAGAACTTATACTGATTCTAACAATTCCCTTTGTTTTTATTGCAATGGGTTATCTAATTCATAAATTTCAAGAGCATAAAAAATACTTTCAAATGACAGTTGTAATTCTTGTTACATTAGCTTTTGACAGTATTTTAGCATACGAAATTACTGAAAAAATTTACACTCTTACAAAAAACAATAGTTTTCAAAACACTCCTGATTATTCGATTCAGTTGGCGCTTCAGTCCGTCAATTTTTGGTTGATTATTTTTGCGGGTTTTATAGTTTATTTGGTTTGGGGCTTTATTTTCGATTTTACAATGGAAGCACACAGTAAAAATGACAAATTGGGCGTTGCCATCAGAGAAAAGGAAAAACAGATAAAAGATTCGTTTGCCGAACTTACCGATTTAAAGAATCAAACCGAAAAAATGACGCACGCTGTCGCCGAACACAATATGGAAATAAACAAACTTCATAAATTGCTTGAAAGTTCAATAATACCGAAAGATTTTGAACTGCACCTTTACGGTTTTACACAAGGTTGGATGCATTGGATGAAGCAAGGTGGAAAGGATGAGGACAAATTGCAGGAAGCAAATGAAATAGTTCAAGACTTCGTGAAAATAACTTCGTGCGAATTACAGGAGATAAAATAAAAATTGTGATTAGATACTTATTTTTTTTCTTAAT
>JACDAP010000232.1 GCA_013695395.1 Solirubrobacterales bacterium | reverse complement strand
GGGACGGAACCCCCGCGGAGGAGACGACGACCGAAAGCTCGCGCTCGGTGCGAATCATGGAGAGGAACGGACCCTCGACCGCCCAGGCGGGGACGTCGGCGCCCGCGGGCAGCCTCGCGATCGCGAGAGGCTCGGCGAGGACCTTCAGGGGGAGCGCAGGCACGAAGCACGGGATCGTAGTCGAGCCCGCCGCCGGCGCACTCGCTCGTGGACCGATGACGGCCCCTCGGGCGGGGACCGGGGACCGGCCTCAGCCTGGATCCACCGATTCGCTGGCGGGTTCCGTCCGACGGAATTGAAAAAGTGACCTCCCACGCAGGGCTTTTCCACGGATGTAGCCGCATCCGGGGCCCGCGCAGGAGGTCACCTTCATGGTGCACGATGAACGACCGGCCGGACCGAACGCTCTGAACGTCGTTTTCGACGACGAACGAGCGGTCTCCGACGCGGGGGTCGTGCTGATCGCGACGCTCGCCGATCGGCTGGGGATCCTGGAGCTCGCGGGGTTGTTCGTGCGGCTCGGGGACCGGGCCGGCGCGGCGAACGCCGGGCGCAAGGTGATGAGCCTCGTCTACGCGATGGTCTTGGGCGCGGACTGCATCGACGACGCGGAGATCCTCAGGTCGGGCTCGACGCGGAAGCTGCTCGGAACCAGGGTGGCGGCCCCGTCGACGCTCGGAACGTTCCTGCGCGCGTTCACGTTCGGGCATGTCCGTCAGCTCGACCGGCTGCTGGCCGAGGTCTTGAAGCGAGCGTGGGCGGCCGGGGCCGGTCCGGGCGGCGATCGGCTGATCGTCGATGTCGATTCCTTCGTCGGTGAGGTCCATGGCTACAAGAAGCAGGGCGCGAGCTTCGGCTACACCGGCGCGCGCGGCTACCACCCGCTGGTCGCGACGCGGGCCGGGAGCGGGGAGGTCTTGCATGTCCGGTTCAGGAAGGGCGCGGCGAACACCCAGCGCGGCATGAGCCGCTTCTGCGACGAGCTGATCGCCCGGGTCCGCCGCGCGGGCGCCACCGGCCCGGTCCTGCTCAGGGCGGACTCCGGGTTCTGGAACCGGAAGGTCTTCGACAAGCTCCACGCCCGCGGCTGGAAGTTCTCGATCGGGGTCCGGATGACAAAGCCCGTCGCCGCCCGGGTCGCTTTGATCCCCGAGCACGCCTGGCAGACCCTCAAGGAGTACCCGAAGACCGGGGAGGCCCAGATCGCCGAGACCACCCTCTCCGGCCGGCGGCGGGTCGTCCGACGGGTCCGGCTGATCGCCGGACCCGGGGAGCTCTTCGAACGGGAGTGGCGCCACTTCCCCTTCGCCACCAACCGCACCGACGACATCGAGGTCGTCGAGGCCGAGCACCGCCAGCACGCCGTCGTCGAGCAGACAATCCGCGACCTCAAGGACCAGGCCCTGACGCACTTCCCCTCCGGCGACTACAACGCCAACGCCGCCTGGACCGTCCTGGCCTGCCTCGCGCACAACCTGCACCGCTGGACCAGCCTGATCGGCCTCCCCGGCGCCACCGTCCGCACCGCCCGCACCCTCCGTCGACGGCTGCTCCAGATGCCCGGACGACTCACCCGGACGGCTCGCAAGTGGAGCCTGCACCTCCCGGCCCGCTGGCCCTGGCAGGACGACTTCATCGCCGCCCTCACCCGACTACGGGCGCTCCCAGCCCCCGGCTGACCCCGCCCGTCGGGACCCCGAGGGCCAGCCGCAGCACCCGCGCCCTCCGGCACGCTCACCCCCGGCGCGATCACGCCGCCGACGCCGCCGCGAACGCCCCGACCGCCCCTGACGACGCTGAACAGCCCGTCGGCCGACCTCACAGCCGACCCACCGGCGCGGACACCGCCACTCAGGCCCAAGTCAGCCCCTCGGATTACAGATCGGTGGATTCAGGCTCAGCCCACGAGGCTTGCCAGACGCGTGTGGCGACGGTGCGCGTCACGCCGACCGAGCGCGAGGTCCAGCGCTTCGGGCTCCCCGACCAGGACGGTCGCCGTCGAGGCGCGGGTCAGCGCGGTGTAGACGAGGTTGCGCGTGAGCATCATGTGGTGGGCCCGGGTGAGCGGCATGACGACG
>JACDAP010000231.1 GCA_013695395.1 Solirubrobacterales bacterium | reverse complement strand
ACGGTCACGGGGCCGCTCGCCCACCTCCAGGCCGGGGAGAGCGCCGAGCTCCGCGGTCGCTGGCGACGCCACGCCAAGCACGGCTGGCAGTTCCACGCCGAGGGTGTGAAGCTCCTCGAGCCCGTCTCCAACGAGGCCCTCACCGCCTATCTCGGCAGCATCAAGCACGTCGGCAAGCGCGGTGCCGCATGGCTGGTGAAGACCCACGGCTCCGACGTCCTGCGCACGATCGACGAGGACCCGCGTGGCGTGCTGGGCAAAGTCCCCGGCATCGGCCGTCAGAAGGTGGGCGCAGCGGTCCGCTCCTGGGAGGACCAGAGCGAGCAGCGGGCCATACGGCTGTTCCTCGAAGAGCACGGCGTCCCCGCCGCCGCGGCGGGCCGCGTCGTGCGCCACGTCGGCGCCGGCGCACTCGACGAGCTCCGCGCCGACCCGTTCTCGCTTACGCAGGTCGACGGGATCGGCTTCGCCACCGCCGACGCCCTGGCCCGCGCGCTCGGCATCGCACCGGAGTCCGACGGCCGCCTGGACGCCGGCCTGGTCCACGCGCTGCAGCTCGCGGAGTCCGACGGGCACTGCTTCCTCCCGCGCGGCGAGCTCGTCGCCCGGGCCGAGCGTCTGCTGGGGGTCGACGCGGCGCACCGGATCGACACGCTCGTCCTGTCCGGCCGCCTCGTGATCGACGGGGACCAGGTCGGAGAAGCCCGCATGTGGAACACCGAGCAGAAGCTCGGGCGGCTGGTCCGGGCGCTCCTCGACGACGGTCCGCAGCTCAAGGCGAAGGACCGCTCGCGTGCGCTCACGGGCTTTCGGCCGACCGAGGCCCAGTGGGAGGTCGTCACCAACGTACTGGAGCATCGGCTCTCGATCCTCACGGGGCTGCCCGGCACAGGAAAGTCCGCCTCGATGCGTGCGCTCGTCGACGTCCTGAAGGCAAACAAGCGGTCGGTCCGCCTGGCCGCACCGACCGGCAAGGCGGCACGGCGGCTGACCGAGAGCACCGGCGCGGAGGCCACGACCATCCACCGGCTGCTCGAGTGGGCCCCGGACGGGGGCTTCCTGCGCGACGAGGAGAACCCGATCGAGGGCTGCGACGTGCTCGTCGTCGACGAGGCCTCGATGCTCGGGGTCCAGCTCGCCTGTGCGCTGATGGACGCGATCGGGCCGCGCACCCACGTGCTGCTCGTCGGCGATCCGGACCAGCTCGCGCCCGTGGGCCCGGGACGTGTCCTCGAGGACCTGATCGAGGCCGGTTCGATCGCCACGGTTCGGCTGACGGAGATCTTCCGCCAGGCCGAGCGCTCGATGATCGTCCGCGCCGCCCACGCGATCAACGCCGGGGAGCATCCACCGACCACGCCGCGCGAGGGCGATCTCCACGACTTCTTCCTCATCGGGCGCGAGACGGACCGGATCTTCGCGGAGGTGTGCGACCTGGCCGCCGAGCGGCTCCCGCGCCACTACGGCGTCGAGCCGCATGCGGTTCAGGTGCTCGCGCCGATGCACAAAGGGCCGCTGGGCATAGACGCCTTCAACGAGACGCTCCGCGCCCGACTCAACCCCGACGGCGCGGCGATACCGGGGACGCCGTTCCGGCTCGGTGACCGGGTGATCCAGACGAAGAACAACCACGACGAGGAGCTGATGAACGGGGAGCTCGGCGTCCTCGTCTCCCACGACGCGGAACGCAACTCGGTGATCTTCTCCGCGGACGACGGGCGGCGCCTGCGCCTGCCCGTCCGCGCCACGGAGACACTTCGGCTGGCCCACGCGATCTCGGTGCACAAGGCGCAGGGCTCGAACATGGCGGTCGTCGTCATGCCGCTCACCCGGGCCCACCACATGATGCTCACGCGCAACCTCGTCTACACCGCGCTGACCCGCGCCTCGACGGCGACCGTCCTGGTCGGGGAGCCCGAAGCGCTGGATCTCGCGCTCGGTCGGCGTGACGCGCACCGTCGCCACACGCGTCTGGCAAGCCTCGTGGGCTGAGGCCGGCCCCCGGTCCCCGCCCGAGGGGCCGTCATCGGTCCACGAGCGAGTGCGCCGGCGGCGGGCTCGACTACGATCCCGTGCTTCGTGCCTGCGCTCCCCCTGAAGGTCCTCGCCGAGCCCCTCGCGATCGCGAGGCTGCCCGCGGGCGCCGACGTCCCCGCCTGGGCGGTCGAGGGTCCGTTCCTCTCCATGATTCGCACCGAGCGCGAGCTTTCGGTCGTCGTCTCCTCCGCGGGGGTTCCGTCCC
>JACDAP010000205.1 GCA_013695395.1 Solirubrobacterales bacterium | reverse complement strand
GCCCCTACGAGCCCGCCCCGGACTTCGTGCCGACCACCCTGGTCGAGGAGCGGGACGCGAACCAGTCGCACCTGCGGATGAGCTACCGCCCGCAGATCGACGTCGAGGACCCGAAGGAGCGCGCCGCGCTCTCGATCTACTCGACGCTGCTCGGCGGCTCGATGGGCTCGCGCCTGTTCGACGAGATCCGCGAGCAGCGCGGGCTCTGCTACTCGGTCTCCGCGGTCGACCACGCCTACGCGGACGTCCCGATCCTCCAGCTGAGCTCCGGGCTCGACAGCACGAAGTGCGTGGAGGCGTACACGCGGATGCGCGAGATCGTCGGTGAGCTCCACGCGGACGGGCCGACCGAGGACGAGGTCCAGCGCGCCCGCGCCTACGCGGCCGGCCGGCGCGTGATCGCCTTCGAGAACACGAACGTGGTGGCCCGCTACGCCGCCAACCAGGCGGTGGTCTACGGCGCCCCGATCGACCCCGACCTGTCTATCGAGCGGCTCGACGCGGTCACCCTCAAAGAGGTCGCCGCCGTCGCGAAGAAGATCGATCCCGAGCAGCTGTCGATCGCCGTGGTCGGGCCGCACAGCGCGGGCGAGTTCGCTCAGGTCCAGGCCCGCTGATCGAGCTCGCGCTCGTCGCTCTCGGCCTCGCGGCCGGGGGCGCGCTCCAGTCGGCGACGGGCTTCGGCTTCGCCCTCATCGCCTCGCCTGTGCTCGTCGGCGCCTACGGGGGCGAGCAGGGCATCTCGACGCTCACGCTCCTCTCGATCCTGCTCAACCTGATGACGCTCGCGACCGAGCGGCGCCGGCCCGCCGGGGACTGGCGCCGGGGTGGGCGGCTGATCGCCTGGTACGTCCCCGGCTCGTTCCTCGGCGCGCTGCTGCTCGAGGTGGCCTCGGCGACGGTCCTCAAGCTCGTGATCGCCTTCGGGGTCACGGTGGCGATCATCACCCGCTTGGCCCCCGGGATCGCGACGCTGCATCTCCGCGCCGCTCCGGCCGGACTTCTCGGCGGTGTCTTCGGAACGTCCACCGGGGTGAGCGGGCCGCCGTTCATCGTGCACCTTCTGGGCGCGGGGCTCCCGCCCGCGCGGATGCGCGACACGCTCGCCGGGATCTTCCTCGCGACCGCGGCTATCGCCCTGGGAACCCTCGCGGCGGTCGGCGTGTTCAGCCTTCCGGCTGAACTGCTGTGGCTCGCACTGGCGATGGCGACCGGGCAGGTGGCCGGCCGCCGTGTCTTCGCCCGGCTGAGCCCGGCTGGATACGAGAGGGTCGTGCTGGCGACGATGTTCGCCGCGGTGCTCTCGACGCTCATCCTGCTGGTCGCCTGAAGGCCTTTTGATTGCGAAGGTAGGCCGGCGCGCCGCGATCGGGTGACGTTCTGGTCGGTGGACGACCCGAACGTGACCGGATACCGCCTCAGCCGGTGACCGCGCTCGCTCCCCTCGGCTCGCTGCGCATGGCGTCCACCGTGGCGAGCACGCCGCGGAGCGTGCCCGCGATCTCGACGGTCGCGTCGCGGGCGGAGTGCGCGGCGGCGGTCATGTTCACGAAGCCGTGGATCATGCCCTCGAAGCGCCGGTGGACGACCGGGACACCGGCCGCGCGGAGCGCCTCGACGTAGGCCTCCCCCTCGTCGCGGAGCGGGTCGAAGCCCGCGGTGATGAGGACCGCGGGCGGCAGCCCCCCGAGCTTGCCGAGCATCGGGGAGATCCGCGGGTCGTCGGCGTCGTAGGACGTGCCGAGGTACTGCTCGGCGAACCAGTCCATCTGCGGCCTGGTGAGGAAGAAGCCCTCGGCGAACAGGTCAGCGGAGCCGCCCGTGTGGTGGACGTCGGTCGTCGGGTAGAGGAGCAGCTGCGCGGCCGGCGTCGGGCCGCCCTCCCCCGCGAGGACCTGGCAGGTGATCGCGGCGAGGTTGCCGCCCGCCGAGTCCCCGCCGACGGCGACGCGTTCCGGGTCCGCGCCGAGCTCGGCGGCGTGCTCGAGCGCCCACTTCGTGGCGGCCACGGAGTCCTCGACGGCCGCCGGCCAGGGATGCTCGGGCGCGAGCCGGTAGTCGATGGCGAGCACGTGCACGCCGGCGTGGCGGCAGAAGATCCGGCAGGTCACGTCGTGGGTCTCCAGGTCGCCGATGACGAAGCCGCCGCCGTGGAGGAAGACGAGCAGCGGCGCGGGCGTCCCGGCCGTCGTCTCCGGCGGCGCGTACAGG
>JACDAP010000170.1 GCA_013695395.1 Solirubrobacterales bacterium | reverse complement strand
ACGTCAGGCACCGGGAGCGTCTGCGCCTCGCCCTCGACCGCTCGCCGTTGCCTAGGCGTGAGGTCGTCCCACGCCTGGATCGTCACTGTCGCCTTCGCTCGCCGCCAGGTCCCGACGATCTCGCCGTCGACGAGAACAGCGCCGGGCCACACGCGCGGTGTCCAGAGCAGAGCGCGCCGGGCGGCGTCGGGGACGAGGAGCTCTCGATCGGCGCCCTGGAGCAGGTAGTACGGGTCGCCGCTGGGTAGCAGCCGTGCTCCGTTCGGCCGGTGAAGCACGGCGCGCAGCGCCGGCTCGTCACTGGCCAAGATCCACTCGGCACCGATCGGTGTCCGGACCGGCGTCAGCGACTCGCCGAGGGCGGCGAACGCCGTACGCCCCGTTTCGTCGGAGATGCCGGCCCAGCGTGCGAACGTCTCGGCGGTCGAGGGGCCGCCGACGTGGAGGTAGCGGCGCGCGAGCTCGAGGCGCGCGGCTTGCGGTTCGAGGTTTGGCGCGGGCAAGGTCCAAACCGTCGGCCGACGCGCGCCGTCCCAGCGGATGAGGACGGTCCCGGTCAGCGCGGCGTACCGGAGGCTGTTCGGGTGCACGCCGAGCGCCTCGCCGGCATCGCTGTAGTTGATCTTGCGACCACCGAGGTACGCGTGGAGGCGTCCCGCCAGGTCGTGCGCGCGGTCGTGGAGCTTTCCACGGTCCGGCAGCCGGGCCAGCGTGTAGATCGCGTGGTCACCGGCTGGCACGACGTACGCCGTGTAGCGAGGACCCCACACCTGGACGAGCGCTGGATCCTCCCAGCTGCCCGGGGTTGTGCCCTCGACGCGAGCGTGGAGCGCGTGCAGCGCGGAACGGGGGACGCTGTCCTGCAGGCCGGCCCATGCCGCCTGCCGGAACGAAGCGGCTCCGGGAGGGAGCCGTTCGTCGAGGGCTTGGACGCCGCGCCGGTACCCGAGGATCTGAGCCCGGGTGATCTTCAGCCGAGTGATCATGGTGAGGCCGCAGGCCGTGGTCGCTGGTCGCCGGAGTTCTCAGTCGCTCAGCTCCACGCGGCCCGCTGCACCTTCGCGTACCGGCGACCGGCTACAACTTTCGAGATCATCCGAACCGGCGCCGGGATGGTCGCGTTGAAAGCGGCGGCGTCCTGGCCGCTGAGCCCCTCGCCCACCCACTGCATGAACCACATGCCCTCGGCCGGCGAGGCATCTCGTCCCATCTTCTTGAACGCAGCCCCGACCGCCGCCGGGTCGGCGGCCTCGCACAGCTCGCGCATCTCCGACTCCTCGTGCGCGAAGTGGGTCTCGGCGGCCTCGCGAAGCTGTGCGAGGCCGGCGGTCGCTGCGCCGGCGTCGGCTGCGCTGGCCGAGGTCCCGAGCCGGCCGAACGCGTCCCGGCTGGTGGCGAGCCCGGCCACGATGCTCTCGTGCTCGGTGGTCAGCCCCGCGACGTCGTCGACGTGTCCCGCGCCGGGATCGCCGATCACCGGCCAGAGGTTGCGCTCCTCACCCTCGTGGTGGTGGGTCAGCATCGTGTCGAAGCGGCTGAACGCGTCGGCCAGTGCCGTCGCTCGAGCACGATCGCCTGGCGTGAACCGCTGCAGGGCATCGGTGAACCGGGCCAGGTCGCGTCGAACCGCTCGGTGAATCAGGCGGTTCATCGTCTCGCCCTTAGTGATCATGTCGGCCATGGCGTGCCTCCTTCTGAGTCCCGCCCATCCTGCTCGTCGTCACGCTCGTCGGACGCACGATATCGACGCGAGGCCGGTCCGGATGGTCGATCGAGCAGTCTCGATGTGGTCCGCGCCGCTCGGTCGCTGTCAGCGCTCGTTGCACATGGCGAGCAGTTTGGTGACGGTCGACCAGTTTCGCGCGATCCCGGCCGCCATGGGTGAGCCCTTCCGGCGCGACAGGAGCTCGGCCAGGAGGCGATGCGCTCCCTACAGGCGAAGCAGCAGGCGGAGCACCCGCTCGACCTCGGCGATGACGCTGACATCAGCACTTCCGAGCCGGCTGGTGAGCCGCTTCGCGCTGATCGTACGGATCTGCTCGCACTGGACGTAGCTGACGTGGTCGAGGCCGGACCGTCCTGGTTCGAGCTCCACCCTCGTGGGGTAGCCGCTCCGAGTGGTGCCGATCGGGCAGACCACAACGAGGGCGTGGCGATTGGCGGGGTCGTCGGACACCACGAG